>CAZFCG010000032.1:0-5084 GCA_964517595.1 uncultured Geobacter sp.
GGTAATAGTCGTAGTAGGAGACAAAGTACTCGACGGCGTTTTCCGGAAAAAGCTCCTTGAATTCGCCGTAGAGCTGGGCCGCCAGGGTCTTGTTGGGGGCTATTACCAGCGTGGGCCTGTTGACGGCGGCCACCACATTGGCCATGGTAAAGGTCTTGCCGGATCCGGTGACGCCCAGGAGCACCTGATCCCGCTCACCGGCGAGGATACCCTCCGTCAGTTCCCTTATGGCGGCGGGCTGATCGCCGCGCGGCTCGAAACCGCTGATGAGCTTGAATGCGTCCATAGGCCTTCAGATTTCGATGCGGAACTGGGCGCCGCCCTCCACGTTGCACGCGGTCAGCTTGCCGTCCATGTGTTTCTCGATAATGGTCTTCGACATGGAGAGTCCCAGGCCCGTGCCGTTTTCATGGGCGCGGGTCGTGAAGTACGGTTCGAAGATGCGATGGATGATCTCCCTGGGTATTCCCCCGCCATTGTCGGAGATGGTTATCACCGTCCTTTTCTTTTTCCTGTATCCCTCAATGCGTATTACCGGCTTTTCCGTAAGCCTTTCGCGGAAGATGTCCCTGGCGTTGCCGATGATGTTCAGCAGGGCCTGGGAAAACTCGTTGGGGTACCCCACAACAATCAGGTCGTCGTCAATGTCCACTTCAACGGCGACATTGTTATAGCGAAGACCGGTCTCCACAAAGGAAACGGCGCGATCCACATTCTGTCGCAGGTTGAACGCCTTTTTTTCCTTGTCCCGCTTGAAGAATCCGCGAAAATCGTCGATGGTGCGGGACATGTGCTGGATAATATTAAGAGTTTTGCTGATGGTGTCGTCCAGGTATTCCTTGTCGAATCCCCCGAAGACATATGTTTCCCCCAGATCCTGGATGAGCAGCGATATGGATGTCAGGGGCTGCCTCCACTGATGGGCGATGCCGGCGATCATCTCTCCCATGGCGGCCTGCCGGCTCTGGAGGATCAGGAGATGGTCCTTCTCGCGGTTTTTGGCCACCTCGTCCCTTATCTTTTCCTCAAGGGTCCTGTTCAGCTCCTCCAGCCGCTCCTTCTTCTTCCTGAGCCGCTCCTCCATGCGCAAGCGTCCGGTGATGTCCCGAAGCATGGCCAGGTAGACCTTCCCTCCCACTCGGTTTCCACAAGCCGCATCTCCATGGTCAGGGTCTCATCACCGGCGCCGGGAATGGATATTTCCGTCCTTTCCCCGGACAGGGAAAAGCCGAAGGGTTCCCCCTCCAGTTCGCCGGCGCTCCTGCCGAAAATCCTCTCCGCCGCCGGATTGACGAAAAGGATGATTCCCTCGAGACTCACCAGAAGGATGCCGTCCGCGCTCCTGAAGATGATATTGCGGAAACGTTCCTCGCACGTCCTCAGCTCGGCCGTTCTCAGCTCCAGCTGCTCACGGAGCCTGCTAATATCGGACATTGCATATGCCTCCTGTCATTGAATAAGCGGGTAAACGCAAAGGTCCTCATGCCCCCGAAACGTTATCCACTCTAACCGGAGCACTCAAACCATGTCAAGGAATTGACCGGGCGGGTAAATCATCCCATTGCTTCATCTTTTCCATCTCCGGCCCGATCCCGCGCCGGTATATAGCCGCAGAAAGGCTCTTCCGCCAGGTAATCTCCGTAAACCGCGTCGGCCCTTGCCCTGCATCCTCCGCATATGTTCAGGAATTCGCAGCGGCCGCACTTTCCCTTATACGAGCTGAAATCACGCAGCTCCAGGAAGAAGGGAGATTTTTCCCATATCTCGCCCAAGGGGGTTTCCTTTACATTGCCCGCTGAACGGGGAAAGTAGGAGCAGGGCTTGACGTTGCCGAAACAGTCAATAAGGCAGATGGATTGGGCCGCGATACACCCCTTGCCTCCCCCGGTGGAGAAGGAGAGGGAACGTCTCTCTTGTTTTATCCCCCGGGCGGCGAAAAGCTGCCGCGCCAGACGGTAATAGTGGGGGGCGCAGGTGGGACGCATGAGGATTTCGTCCTCTTGCGACTCCTGGAGGAAATGCCACTCCAGGATCTCATCGTAGTCGTCCCCGGAGATCAGCTCCTCCAGAATATCCGCTCCCCGTCCGGTCGGAACGATCATGAACATATACCAGGCCATGGCGCCCAGGGATTTGGCAAGGCGGAAGACAGCGGGGATATCGGACCGGTTCCGCCTGGTAAAGGAGGAGTTGATGAGGAATTTCCGGCCGTTGCGGCGGAAGGTTTCCGCAGCCCGGATGACGCCGTCAAAGGCGCCGGGACACTGGCGGAAATCATCATGGATGGCCGCCGCGCTTCCGTCCAGGGAAAGGGAAACCATCTGAATGCCGGACTTATCCATGCGGCGGCACACCTCGTCATCCACCAGGGAACCGTTGGTGGCCATGCACATGCGAAGCCCCAGGGAGGTCCCGAAAGAGGCCAGCTCGAAGATGTCTTCCCTGAGGAGAGGCTCGCCGCCGGAGAGCACAACCACCGGATTCGCGAAAGAAACGATATCAGAAAGGAGGCGTTTCCCTTCATCGGTAGAGAAATCACCCTCCGTGGAACCCTCGTGGGACGAGCAGCGGCAATGGACGCAACGCAGATTGCAGCGCCTGGTCACCTCCCAGGCAAGCCATTTCAGAGTGAATCCTTCGCTCGATTATCCGCCGAACTCTTTCCTCCGCCCCGGCTTCACCGGCGGCGGACGCCCGGCATCCCTGGAGCAGTTCCTCAGCCAGCGCGTCCAGAATGTTCCACCGTTCCAAGGCTATTACCGGCATGCCGTCCACCAGGTCGGTGCCCAGCCACTCGGCAATCCCCCCCAGCACCTGGCCGGCCGCCTCCTCCCCGCATTTGGCGCGCACCCGGAGAAACCTTTCACCCCAGTCGGCCATGTCACCGGCCAGGGCCCTGAAATAATCTTCCTGTCGCAAAGTCATGGTTCCCCCGATTTCCGCAGCCTACGGCAGGGTGAAATAGAACGTCGCGCCCTTGTCCACCACGGCCTCGGCCCAGATGCGGCCGCCGTGGCGATCGATAATCCGCTTCACCATGGCAAGTCCAATCCCGTGCCCCGCGAACTCCTCTTCGTCATGGAGGCGCTGAAAAGGAAGAAAGAGCTTTCCGGCCTGTTCCATGGAAAAACCTACTCCATTATCCCTGACGAAGTATACAGTCTCTCCGCCATGACGGGTTACGCCGAATTCTATAAGCGCACAATCGCGGCGCGCCGTATACTTCCAGGAGTTTCCCAGCAGATTCTCCAGAACGGCCTTCACCAGGCGCTTGTCGCATTGCGCTCGCACATCCGGCTCAATGGTGAATTCAACCCGGCGATCAGGCTCACGCTGGCGAAGGTCCGCGGCGGTCAGTCGCGCCAGACGGCTGAGATCGGTTTCTTCCCTGTGGATATCACCGCTGGAGAGGGTGAAAAGCCGCATAATGGCATCGATTCTCATACCCATTCGCCTTCCGGCGGCCTGGATCTTTTCCAGGTAGGAGCGGCCCTGTTCATCAAGCCGGTCGGCGTATTTCTCCCTCAGCTCACGGGAAAAACCGTCTATTATGACCAGCGGGGTGTGAAGGTCGTGGGAAACGGAATATCCGAAGGCCTCCAGCTCACGATTAGCCGACTCCAGCTGGGCGGTCCTCTGGGAAACCCTTTTTTCCAGCTCCAGGTTCAGCGTTCGGATCTCCTCTTCCGCCCGTTTCCGTTTCTCCTCGATGCCAATTGCGCCGGAGAGGATTCCCAGGAGCCTCTTTTCTTCCTCACTGGGGACATAGTCATCTTCATAGAAGACACAGAGGGAACCGATGGTGATACCATCAAAGGAAACTGGATTGCCGACACAGGTCTTCAGGCCGTAGCGGAGCACATTCGGGTCGGTCGCAGCATAGGATGAACCGGGAAGATCCCGGAAAACGCTTGCGCAATTCATCCCCCCCCGAATGAGATCAAGGCAGATACGCCCCTCCGGCGCTTCGTGTAAAGGAAAATCCGGCGGGGTACGCCAACGGCCGATTGTATGGAGCAGGCCGCCTTCCAGCCGCTTGTACAAGGCGAAACCAGCGTGGAGCTGCTCTCCGCAAAGGTTCGTGATACGCTTGATGTTCTCATCCGCATCGGCCCCGAATTCCAGGAATACATCGTTTATGCGCGATAACCGCTCTTCGGAACGCTTCAGATCCGTGATGTCGCGCATGTGCTCGATAACCATCACCACTTCTCCGGATTCATCAAACACCGGATATGCGTGGGCCTCCATGCAGCCGATGTGGGGATTTACCTTTTCCGTGGAGAAGGGCCTGCCCGTTCTGAAGACCTCCCGCACGTGGCATGGTTCGCACTCGCCTCCCTTTTCGGGATAATAGGCGTCATAACAGTAGGGATGTCCATTGCGCATCTCTTCCGGCACATACTCATAACCGCCATGCCAGTTGCTGTAGAGGATGCGCATCCGGCGATCCTGCACCGACAGAAGATCGGGTATGGTCTCCAGAACCCGGCGCAGCAATTCTTCCGATTTCGCTAGGGAGCTCTCGATCCGCTTCTTCTCGGTTACATCCACCATGACGCCGCTGACTCCCGATATGGCGCCCGCCTCGTCCCGGACAGGTTCAACGGATATCTCGAAAAAAGACTTTTCGCCGTTGCTGATGAGGAAGATATCCTCCTTCAGCACCGTCTCTCCATCCAGCGCCCTGCGCTTCACTTCCGTGATACGCGCAGCGTTTTCAGGCGAAAAAAGCTCTTCGTCCGTTCTGGAAAGGACATGATCGGAATTCATTCCCGGCAATGGATTGCAGAGCCTGGTATACCGGAGCTCCCTGTCCTGGAAAAAGATGGACAGCGGGGAATTGCTCATGGTCCTGAAGATATTCTCAGGTTGCGTTTCCCGGAAACGATGTTCACCTCCGCGTCTCTTCATCGCTTTACCCCCATAACCACTGCGTCCCGGCTTTACGGTGTGGCCTGATTCCCGGGCTGAACGGGAAAAAGGACCGAAAAAGAGCTTCCTTTTCCCATATCACTCTCAACCCAGATGTAACCGTTGTGCGCATCCATGACCTTGCGGCAGAAGGCCAGCCCCAGACCGCT
>CAZFCG010000032.1:5094-35217 GCA_964517595.1 uncultured Geobacter sp.
TTTACCGGCCCGCCGATGCTTTGCCTGCACGAATTTGTCGAAAATGGTGCTGAGGGCGTCGCGAGGTATGCCGGTCCCGGTGTCCAGAACCCGCGCCATCATGAAAGGGCCTTTCTTCGGTAGTTTATCCAATGGATAGGTGCCTGGGGGAATATTTTCCAGGAAGGTCGACGGATCTTCAAGCATCAGCGCGGAAACCTCGATCGCTCCCCCTTCGGGAGTGAATTTGAAGGCGTTGGAAAACAGGTTCCCAAAGAGACGCACCACCTTGTTCCGGTCAACCCTGACATCGGGAAGGCCCTCCTCCACAAGGATGGAAAAGCGGATCCCGGAGCGTTCCGCCAGCGAACGGAAAGATGAGGCGGCCTTGCGTATGAGTGATCCGAAGTCCTCTTCCGTAAAGGCAAGCACCATCTTGCCTGATTCGAAGCGATACACGTCCAGAAGGGTATCTATCATCTCCACCATCTCGCCACAACTCTCCACCGCCGACTCCAGATATTCCTTCTGCTCATCGTTTACCGGGCCCAGTCGGCTCTCACGCACCAGGTCTATCGAGCCTAATACGGCTGTGAGGGGGGTCTTCAGGTCATGGGTAAGCATGCTGACGAATTCCTCCCGCTCCTTCTCCAGAGCCTTCAGATGGGAAATATCCCGAAGTATCTCCATGCTTCCGATGAGAGCTCCGGAGGCCCCGAACAAGGGAGTAGCGCTGGAGAGCACCGGCACGACTCGGCCTCGACTCCGCACGCTGTAGGTGACATCAAGACAGGGAAGCCCGGTTTCCAGAACTACCCGGCATGGGAGGCGCCTGGGGGAGAGGTCCGCAATCATAACCAGATCTTCTACCGGCATTCCCAGATAGTCCCCTTTTTCAAGGCCGAAGGACTCCGACGCCGCACGGTTGACACTGATCACCCGTCCCTCTTCATCTACCGCGACCAGCATATCAGCCATGCCGCTCAGAATGGCCTCCATCTTTTTCCGTTCTTCTTCCAATTGACGCTGGAGGCTGTTGATTTCCTTCCTGTTCTTGTTGAACTCCAGCGCGCGTTCAACCTTGTTCAGCAGGTCCTCAGCGGAAAACGGCTTCGCGATATAGTCGAGAGCGCCCTTTTTCATGCACTCCACGGCCACCTTCTCGCTTCCATGGGCAGTCATCATGATTACCGCCAGATCTTTGGGTGACGGGTCCAGCCTTTCCAGGACTCCTATCCCATCAAGCTTCGGCAGTTTGATGTCCAGAAGTACCAGGGAGTAACTCTCCCTCTCCAGCATGTCCAGGGCCTCCAGGCCGTCGCGGGCGCGAATGGTGGCATATCCCGCGTCTTCCAGTTGCAGTTTCAGTATGAGAGCGATATCGGCTTCGTCATCGACAATCAGTATTTTCTCTTGCGCCACTGTCATGTCTGTTCCCCGTGCACGGGAACAGTGAAACAGAAGATGTTCCCGCCGTCTTTTCCTGGTCTGTGATATATCCTGCCGTGGTGCCGATCGATTATCTCCTTGCAGATGGCCAGGCCCAGGCCCGTCCCCCCGCGCTCACCGTTATTTGAGCCGCGCAATTGGGGAAACCTCTGAAAGAGCTTTTCCTGAACCCTGGAATCTATGGTTTCTCCCTGGTCGTAAACGGAAACCACCAGATAACCATTCTCCCTGTGAACGCCTACCCTGACCGGATTCCCGGCCGCGGAAAACTTCACGGCATTGGACAGGAGGTTTGTCAGTGCCTGGATCAGCCTGTCATGGTTGCAGAATACCGGCGGCAGTCCCGGATCCAGATCCTGGACAACTCGCACGCCGTGTTCTTTCGCGAAACCGGTTATCTCATCAATGGATTCTGATACTATTTTTTCAATGGAGTCGGGCATCATCTCGAAATCAACCCTTCCCGACTCAATCCTGCTGATGTCCAGTATATCGTTGATCAGCCTTATGAGGCGATCGGTATTTCTCAGGCAGACACGCAACAGTTCGCGCTCCATCTCCGAGCCCTTGTTTTCTCTACCGAGGATCAACTGCAGGGAACCCTTCATGGAGGTAAGGGGAGTTTTCAGTTCGTGGGAAACCGTTGAAATGAATTCCGTCTTCATCCGGTCCACTTCTTCCTCCCGGGTCACATCACGAATGGACATGACGACTCCCGCGAACTCCCAGGACTTGTCCAGAAGGGGAGAGAAATTTACCGACAGTTTTTTTCCGTCGATGCTGATGTCCTTCTCACCTCCGGAAAGGAGATCCCCTGTCCGCATATCGCGTATGCGGTTTACCAGGTGGTGGAATCCGCCCTTTACATCAATGTTGTCAATATGACGTCCTATTATCTTGTAGGGGGCCATGCCGAAGATTCTCTGGGCCGCAGTATTAAACAGGATTACATGGTTTTCGCGGTCCGTAACAACCATCCCTTCCGCCATGCTCGTCAGAATCGCCTCCAGCCGTCCCTTTTCCATCTCCAGTTCCGCAGTTCTCTCGGTAACATTGGACTCAAGGAGATCATTCATCTCGTGGAGACAGCGGTTGAGCGCCTCAAGGTCGAAGGTTTTCGCCCTGATGGTCTTGTCCCTGTCACGAAGGGAATCGGCCATTCTGTTGAATGATCCGGCAAGGGCGCCGAATTCGTCCGGGGAGTCAATGGCGACACGATAATCGAGATTACCAGCTTCGATACACTGGACGCCTCGCGAAAGCTCTTTCAGCGGAACGGCGAAGTATCTCGACGCAAGATACGCTATGAGAAGGGAAAAGAGCGCTCCGAACAATGCCGACACAAGAATGCCGCCCAGACTCTCTTTTTTCATCCTCTGGAAATAGTCTCCGGAAAGGGCCACTGACAGCGCCCCGACCAATTCACCTCTGACATTGCGCAATGGTTCAAAGACGGCCTTGAAAGGAGAATCACCGATGAAAATCTCCCCACGATAGGTGGCGCCCCTTGCCAGAGAAGAGAGAATAGCCTCTGTCGTCTCTGGAGACAGTTCCAGATCATCTTCCACGCCGGCAAAAGGTCTGAGATTCCTCTGGTGAAAAGTCACATGCAGTTCGCCCCCGAAGGCTTCCTGGAGACGGTATGGGATGACGGAGTTCCTGGTTACCGGAACCCCCGAAATAAGCGCTCCGAGGGTCCTGGAGGTCTCGTCGATGACAGGGATGGCAACGCCCGCCACAAGGAGAGGCTCACCTGATTTTTTCAGGGAACCGGCCGTATTGCTTCCGTCGTTCATCAATAGAGCCGGCATTGCCAGTTCGCAGTAAATGACCGGTTCCCTCTTGTCCAGGGCCGTTTTTGCAAGGGCCTCCAGTTCGTAGGAAGATGCGCCTTTCCTGTCGCTGAGGCTCGCAAGCAACTTTCCGTCGGCATCCACGAAATCGGCAAAGCTGATGAATGGATGTATATCCTTGATACTGTGAAGAATTCCGGAAAGTTCCGCTTTGTTTCTTTTCAACAGATACTCTTTTGTTTTCGGCCGGTTAGCGGGGAGAAGAAGCGCGTATTTTATCTGATTGGCGCCGGCGAACAACTGGTATCTGACAAAGCGCAGATTGACTTCCAGATCCCTGGATATCTTTTCTTTGAACGATGCGTTTATATTACGGACGGTTGTGACAAGCAGAAGGGAATAGGAAGCCAGGATTGCAAGCAGGATGGACAGAAACAGTTTCACACGTATGGTAAGGTGAAGTTTCATGGACACCGGCTACGGAAAAGGCGGGTTGAGGGGAAGCGCCGACTTGTCGCTTGTCTTTATAGAAGAGATTAAGGACTCGAAAAGTTCGATATGCCACCCGTATCCCGGCTTCAGGCTGGCTTTCGCGGTTCCGGTAAATCGGTAAATCAATATTTCAGAGTCCCTCGGCGCGCCGGGAAACTGTCAGCTGAATTCCAGCCCCTCCGCTTTGAGATCCCTGGTCATAAGGTCCAGTACCGCCTGACGGGGTGATTTGTCTTCATAGAGGACCCGGTAAACCTGCTCGGTAATCGGCATTTCCACGCCGATACGCTGAGCCAGACGATACGCCGATTCCGTCGTTTTAACCCCCTCGGCCACCATTCGCATCCCGGAGAGGATTTCCGCCAGCTTTTTCCCCTGGCCGAGCCGCATGCCGACTGTATGATTGCGTGACAGGTCGCCGGTGCAAGTCAGCACCAGATCACCCATTCCGGCCAGACCGGCGAAGGTGGAAGAGTGAGCTCCCATGGCCAGACCGAGCCGGGCCATTTCCGCCAGACCCCTTGTGATGAGGGCCGCCCGGGGGTTGTATCCCAGGCCCAGGCCGTCGGAAATGCCGGCCGCGATGGCAACGACGTTCTTGATGGAACCTCCCAGTTCCACGCCAACCATGTCACTGTTGGTATATACCCGGAAAGAGGGAGTTGAAAACGCTTCCTGAACACGACGCGCAACCAGGCCGTCCGGGGATGCCGCCACCACCGCCGTGGGCATGTCCTGCGCAACCTCACGCGCGAAGCTGGGGCCGGAAAGGACGCAGAAATTTTCAAATAAACGGGGAGGCAGAAGGTCGGCGCTGATCTGGGAAATGGTCATGAGGGTATCCAGTTCCACCCCCTTCGCGGCGTTCACCAGCAGGGTATCTTCGCCCAGGTAAGGGCTGACTCCCTTCATAACCCCCCTGAAGACCTGGGTAGGGGCCACGAACAGCACGATTTCCTTTTCCGACGCGGCATCCCGGAGGGAATTGGTGAAACGCAACCTGGGAGAAAGTGTAATGTCAGGAAGGAACACGGAGTTGATGCGCGTCTCCTCCATCTCCTTGACCAGTTCGGCCTCGTAAGCCCAAAGGGTTGTATCGTGCCCCTTCCTGGCGAGGAGATCCGCCAGCGTCGTGCCCCAACTGCCGGCCCCTATTACACCTATGGTTCCCATATCGCCCTCCTGACTAACGGCTATTACCCCAACCGTGGCCTGTTATTGCAGAACTATTCCCCCTAAACTTCCTCTCCATCCTGCAGGACGGCCGGGCCTTCTTCTCCGGTCACTGGCTCATCCCCATCGTCTCCTTCTTCCTTCTCAGCAAGACGGGCTACGGCGACTATACGCTCCTGCTCCTCGGTAACCATCAGCCTGACCCCCTGGGTGTTGCGGCCTATTACTCCGAATCCCGACACCGACATGCGGATGATCTTCCCCTGGTCGGTAATGAGCATCAGGTCGTTTTCGTCTGTTACCTGCTTTATATCCACCACGCAACCGTTGCGTTCCGTCGTTTTGATGGTGATGATACCTTTGCCGCCACGGCTTTGCAAGCGGTATTCATCCAGTGAGGTGCGCTTGCCGAAACCATTTTCGGTTACGGTGAAAATGGTGGAGGATACGGCGTTGGGATTGATGATCTCCATACCGATTACCACGTCATCCGTATCCAGGGACATACCCCGGACACCGCGGGAGACCCTCCCCATGGGCCGGGCGTCCTCTTCGTGGAAGCGGATAGACTTACCTTTCCTTGAAGCCAGCAGGACGTCCTGCTGGCCATCGGTAATGGCCACGCTGATCAATTTATCGTTTTCGTCCAGGTTGACCGCGTTGATACCGCCGCTCCTGATGTTGGCGTACTCCTTGAGGGGGCTCTTTTTTACGACTCCGCAACGGGTAGCCATGATCAGGTTGCGGTCGTCGTCAAAACCCTTGACGGAAAGTATGGTGGCAATATTCTCCCCTGCCTGAAGGTTCAGCAGATTCACGATGGCCTTGCCCCGGGTAGCCCTCCCACCTTCCGGTATCTCGTACACCTTCAGCAGATAGACACGTCCCAGATCCGTGAAGAACATCATGAAGTCCTTGCTAGAGGCTACAAAGAGGTGCTCGACGAAATCCTCCTCCTTGGTCTTCATTCCCGATTTGCCCTTGCCCCCCCTGCGCTGGGACCGGTACTGGGATACAGCGGTCCGCTTGATATAGCCGCTGTGGGAAACGGTGACCACCACATCTTCCTCTACGATGGTGTCCTCAAGGGAAATATCGGCCGTCTGATCCACGATCTCGGTGCGGCGTTCATCCCCGAACTTCTCTTTCAGTTCAGTCAGTTCGCCTACAATGATCTTCAGTATCTCCGACTCCGAAGCCAGTATCTCCTTGAGACGGGCAATAAGCCTTAGTATATCGGTATATTCCTGGATGATCTTCTCACGCTCGAGACCGGTGAGGCGCTGCAGCCGCATCTCCAGGATTGCCTGGGCCTGTTTGTCTGAAAGATGTACGCTTCCGTTGAAAACGGAACCCGGTATTCCCAGCTTGTTCAAATAATCCGGATCCGAGAACTCGCCCGACATAAGGCCCGCCTTGGCCTCTTCCGGGTTCTTGGAGGCCCGGATCAGTTCGATGACCGCATCCAGCCAGTCCAGGGCGATTTTCAGGCCTTCGAGGATATGGGCGCGCGCCTCGGCCTTTTTCAACTCGAAGATGGTGCGCCGGGTGACTATCTCCCGTCGGTGGTCGATGAAATGGCCGATGGCGTCCCGCAGGTTCAGCAGCTTGGGGCGGCCCCCTGCGATAGCCAGCATATTGATGCCGAATGAGCACTGCATCTGGGTCTGCTTATAGAGGTGATTAAGGATCACCTGGGGGTTTTCGTCCCGTTTCAGATCGATGACTATACGCATGCCGTCCCGGTCCGACTCGTCACGAAGATCCGAAATCCCCTCAATCTTCTTCTCCCTGACCAGTTCGGCAATCTTGGCCACCAGGTTCGCCTTGTTCACCTGGTAGGGGATCTCGGTGACGATGATGGACTGGCGCTCGGTTTTCTTGTGTGTCTCAACAAAGGCGCGGGCGCGCATCTGCACGATCCCGCGTCCGGTCTTGTAACCCTGGATGATACCTTCCCTTCCATAGATGAAGCCTCCGGTTGGAAAGTCCGGGCCGGGGATGAGCTGGATAAGCTCTTCAAAGGACAGATCCGGGTCACCTATAATCGCGATGATAGCGTCTATAACCTCCGAGAGGTTGTGTGGGGGTATGTTTGTTGCCATACCCACCGCGATTCCGGCGGATCCGTTCACCAGCAGATTGGGAAACTTGGCCGGCAGCACCAGCGGCTCCTGAAGTGAACCGTCGTAGTTGGGACCGGTTTCCACCGTTTCCTTGTCCAGGTCCTCCAGCAGTTCGTGGGCCAGCCGCGACATGCGGATCTCGGTATATCGCATGGCCGCCGGAGAATCTCCGTCTACGGAGCCGAAGTTGCCCTGACCGTCCACCAGAGGATAGCGCAGGGAAAAGTCCTGGGCCATGCGGACAATGGTGTCATAGGCAGCCGAATCTCCGTGGGGGTGATACTTACCAATGACATCACCGACCACGCGGGCCGATTTCTTGTAAGGCTTGTTCCAATCGTTGCCCATGTCGTACATGGCATAGAGGCATCGGCGGTGCACCGGCTTGAGCCCATCCCGTACATCCGGCAGGGCGCGGCCGATGATGACGCTCATGGCATAGTCCATGTACGAGCGCTTCATCTCGTCTTCGATGTTTACGGAAGTCTTGTTGATGATTTCGAGCATTATTAAACCCCGGAATAGATAAAAGGCCAAGGGTTCAGGACCAAAGGGTTTTTCCTTCGGCCATAACCCTTCAGCCTGATGTTAGATATCAAGATTAGAAACATTCAGCGCATTCTGTTCGATGAATTCCCTTCGCGGCTCCACCTGGTCTCCCATGAGCACGGTGAAGACGTTGTCCGCCTCAACGGCATCCTCGATCTTCACCTGGAGCAGGGTGCGGTTTGCCGGATCCATGGTGGTCTCCCAGAGCTGATCCGGGTTCATTTCTCCAAGCCCCTTGTAGCGCTGTATGGAAAGTCCCTTCTTGGCGCTGTTCATGAAAAAGGAGAGAAGCTCCAGACCTATGGTAGTGGAAAAAAGCTCCTTTCCCTCGTTGGATACAAAGGCCCGGCCGGTTCCGAATATGTCCCTCACCTTGCGGAAGCTGTGATAGAGGAGGCCGTACTCGTAGGAACCGAGCAGGTCTACCGTGTGGTTGTCCAGTGCTATGCGAAGGTTGTCGAGCCTGACGATGATGCGCCCATCCGGCATGACCCTGGCGTCGGCGCCGTCATAGACGTCGGCGATGTTCTCCAGGCGAGGCGCCAGTCCCTCCAAGTCCTCGATGCCGCCACGGATTCCCAGACGCATCAGAACCCGCACCAGGTCTTCGTTGATTCCCTTGCGGACGAACTTGTCCAGCAGGGCGCGGTATTCCACAAGCTGCCTGAGCACCGGGATTATCTGTTTTCCCGTATAGCTCTTGGAACCGTCCTCCAGGAACAGGGTCATTTCATCAGTACCCTCCTCCAGCAGGTAGTTCTGCATGGCCGCCTCGTTGCGCAGATACAACTCTTTCTTGCCCCTCTTCACCTTGTAGAGGGGTGGCTGGGCGATGTAGAGATGGCCCCGTTCCACGATCTGGGGCATCTGGCGGAAGAAGAAGGTAAGGAGCAGGGTGAGTATGTGCGATCCATCCACATCGGCGTCGGTCATAACGATGATCCGATGGTAGCGGAGTTTCGCCACGTCGAAATCATCTTTGCCTATACCTGTGCCGAGGGCGGTGATGAGCGTTCCGATCTCCTGGGAAGAAAGCATCTTGTCAAAACGCGCCTTTTCCACGTTCAGGATCTTTCCCTTAAGGGGAAGGATCGCCTGGAATTTGCGGTCCCGTCCCTGTTTGGCGCTGCCGCCCGCGGAGTCACCCTCCACCAGGTATAGTTCGCACATGGCCGGATCCTTTTCCTGGCAGTCGGCCAGCTTGCCCGGCAGATTGGATACATCCAGGACGCCTTTTCTCCGGGTAAGTTCGCGGGCCCGGCGGGCAGCTTCCCTGGCCCTGGCCGCGTCTATGGATTTTTCCAGGATACGCTTGGCTATGGCGGGATTCTCTTCCAGAAAGACGGAGAGTTTTTCGTTCATCAGGGATTCCACGTAACCCTTTACCTCTGAATTGCCCAGCTTGGTCTTGGTCTGTCCCTCGAACTGGGGCTGTGGAATCTTGACCGATATTACAGCGGCAAGCCCTTCTCGAAGGTCCTCCCCTGAGATGGATACCTTGACGTTTTTCAGAAGGTTGTTTGCCGAGGCGTAGCTGTTCATGGTTCTTGTGAGCGCCGCCCGGAAACCCACCATATGGGTGCCCCCTTCATGAGTATTTATGTTGTTGGCAAAGGAAAATACCTTTTCGTCATAGGAGTCGTTGTACTGAAGGGCTATTTCCATATCGACTCCCGCTCTTTCACCTCTGATATAGATAGGTTTCGGATGGAGGAGGTTTCGGTTTCTATTCAGATATTCAACGAAAGAAACTATTCCTCCCTGATAGTGAAACTCGTGTCTTTTTCCCTCTTCCCGCTCATCGGAAATGGTTATCTTGACTCCCGCGTTGAGAAAAGCAAGTTCGCGAAGTCGCTGGGAGAGGACATCAAAGGAAAAGTCAGTGGTCTCGAAGATTTGAGCGTCAGGATGGAAGGTTATCTTGGTGCCGCGCTTCTTGGTTTCGCCGACCATGGTCAGAGGCGCCAAGGGGTCGCCCCTTCGGTAAGACTGCTGGTACAGCTTTCCTTCCCGGCGGATCTCCACTTCCAGTTGACTGGAAAGCGCGTTCACTACTGAAACTCCTACACCGTGGAGGCCGCCTGACACCTTGTATGAGGTGTTATCGAACTTTCCGCCCGCATGGAGCACCGTCAGGACCACCTCGGCCGCCGATATTCCCTCGGTAGGATGGATATCGGTAGGTATGCCGCGTCCGTTATCCACAACGGTAACGGAAGCATCAAGATGAATAATGACATTTATCTCATCGCAATAGCCTGCCAGGGCTTCATCGATGGAGTTGTCAACGACTTCGTAAACAAGGTGATGGAGCCCCTGGGATGAGGTGGAACCGATGTACATGGCGGGTCGCTTGCGTACCGCCGAGAGTCCTTCAAGGACCTTTATCTTGTCGGCGCCGTAATCGTTTATGATTTCGTCAGACATTCTCTACCTCATTTGAAATCCTTCCCTCTTGAACCGGGAAGGTGGAATAAGAGCTGATTTCCGAAAGATCGATATTGTCAAGGCTGGTGGTGGTAAGAAATACCTGCATGTCCTTTTCCTTCAGAAAATTCATGAAGTTGCCGTTGCGTCCCCGATCCAGTTCCGATGTCATATCATCCAAAAGAAGGACCGGCGGGTTTTTCCATCGACACTTCATGGATTCAATCTCCGACATTTTGAGGGCCAGGATGAAGGTTCTTTGTTCTCCCTGCGAACCATGGTGATTGAGGGGTTTTCCATTCAGGGAAAATTCCAGGTCATCCCTGTGGGGTCCGGCCAGGGTCGTTCCCCTGCGAAGCTCATCTTTGAACGCCTGTTCCAGGGCTTGATGTAATTGCCGCCGGAGATTCAGGGATGGATTTCCAGGATCCACGCACCTGGATCTGTAGAAGATCCTGGCTTCATGGCTTTTTCCGGCTATGGCCGTATAGAATTCACGAAGCAATTCATCCATTTTGAGGACAAGAGAAATTCGTTTTTCCATGAGGCGAGCGCCTGCATCGGCTAATTTCTCCGTCCACACGGAAAGTCCGTCACTTATACCCTGTTTCAGCAACGCGTTTCTGTTTCTCAGTATCCGGAAATAGTCGTGGTGAAGCCCCAGATATCCTGTGTCGATACTGAATACGGCCCTGTCCAGATAGCGTCTGCGAACTTCCGGAAGGCCCCGCACCATGGAAATGTCTTCCGGAGAGAAGATGACCATATTGAGATTTCCGAAAAAATCGGCTGGCCTTACAACGGGTTTGCCGTCAATGGCCGCCTTTTTTCCGGTGTTTGTGATTGAAAGTGAAATATTGCGTTCAACCCCATCCCTTGTTACCCATCCCTTGACATTGGAGCATCCGGACTCATAGGCAATAAGCTCGCTGTTTTTGGCCATGCGAAAGGACTTCATTGTTCCAAGGAGGTAGACGGCTTCCAGCAGATTCGTCTTTCCCTGCGCATTGTCTCCGAAGATAATATTGAATCTGTCTGAAAGACTGAGATCGGCTCTGGAAATATTCCGGAAAGAATGGACCTGTATTCTGAATAATTTCATCTTATCCGAAACAGATACGGAAGAAGAAAGCATCAGGGAACATCGCTGTTTTCCTTTTTTGTATTTATGACGGGGATCATCGGGCTAGACACGCATCGGCATGATTACCGAAAGGAATCCCTTTCCCTGGGCGGGCTTCAATACAGCCGGAGACAGTTCATCCTTCAGTTCCAGACGGACGACTTTTTCATCAAGAACGGAGAGGGCGTCTATCAGATAGCGGGCGTTGAAACGGACCGACAGATCTGGTCCCGTGTAATCTACTTCCAGTGTTTCTCTTGCTTCACCCAGTTCCGGGTTGCTGGCGGAGATCTCCATCACACCTTCCTTGATAGTCATGACGATTCCCTTGAATCTTTCGCTGGAAAGGATGGCCATCCTGCGCAGGGAGTGAAAGAAGTTGTCCCTGTTGATTGTCACGGTCTTGTCGTTGTCGGTAGGCATTACCCGGGTATAGTCCGGGAAATATCCTTCCACGAGGCGCATCAGAACGAGTGTATCTCCCTTTTTTACAACCGCGCTGTTGTCGAGAAAGGTGAGCATTATCTCGCCACTGCTTTCCTCGGCGACCTTCTTGAGTTCGAAGATTCCCTTTTTCGGAAATATCACACCATTATTCAGGTCTGTGGATGATACCTCCGGAACGGCGCGCTCTGCCATGGAAAGTCTGTGGCCGTCTGTCGCCACCATTCTCAGAAGGCTTTCGTTTTCCTCCTGAAGGGTCTTGATAAAGATGCCGTTCAGGTTGTATTTCGTCTCGTCGTGACAGATGGCGTATGATGTCATTTCCACCATTTCTTTCAGAAGCGGTCCGTCAAGTTTGAGGAAATTACTGTCTTTGATGGATGGGAAAAACGGAAATTCATCTGGAGACAGGCCGACCAGGTTGAAATGGGCCTTGCCACATCTCAGGTCGATCCAGTCATTTTCCTTGGTAGAAAAGTGAATCTCCTCTTCCGGGAGTTCCTTGATAATTTCATACAGTTTTTTGGCAGATACGGTAATTTTCCCTTCGTTGGAAACCTTTGCCGGATAGGAGCTTTTCATTCCGACTTCCAGATCAGTGGCTATTACGTCGATTCCTTCGCTTTGAGCGTCAATGAGCACATTGGAGAGAATGGGCATGGTTTTGCGGTTTTCGATGATTCCCTGAACCCGTTGCAGTGCTTTCAGAAAGGTATCCTTGGCAATGGCGAATTCCATGGCGCCTCCAGTTTCAACAGAGCTAGATACGATTGGTTTTATAAAGATCTTTCAGTAGTAAAGAGTAGGGGGCTGTGGAATTGTGGAAGCGTGTCTAAAGCTATTGATTTTAAAGAGACAATTATCCTTGAAAGGATTGTTGGTCCAATGTGCTTAAAGAGACGTTTTCCAACAGGGTCAAAATTTATCCACAGATCAGCCGCCTGGATTAACAGTTTATCCGGATTATTCCAACATCCCGCGACGGATGCTTTCGACGGTGTTTTTCAGTTCCGCATCGGAATCCATCAGCTTCGAAATCTTCTTGAATGAATGGATGATCGTGGAATGGTCCTTGCCCCCGAACTTTTCGCCAATCTCCGGATAAGAGGATTTGGTAAGTTCTCTGCAGAGATAAATTGCAATCTGTCTAGGAATGACAAGATTTTTCAGCCTCTTGTCTGATTTGAGATCAGAGGTCTTGATGGAAAAGAAGTCGGAAACAAATTTTTGTATCATTTCGACCGTCATTTCCCTGTTTTTTTCCACGATAATGTCCTTGAGAACGTCCTTGGCCATGAAAAGGGTGATTTCCTGTCCCGTCAGGCTGGCGTATGCGCCGAGACGAATGAGCATCCCTTCCAGCTCCCTTACGTTGCTCGTGGAGCTCGAAGCGAGGAAGAGGGCCACATCGTCCGGAAGATGAATCTCGTCCATATCGGATTTTCTCTTCAGAATGGCCATTTTGGTTTCGATGTCCGGCGGTTGGATATCCGCTATCAGACCCCATTCGAAACGTGAGCGGAGACGTTCTTCCAACCCTGCCATATCTTTGGGAAACTTGTCCGATGTTACGACTATCTGTTTGTGTGATTCATGTAACGCATTGAAGGTATGAAAAAATTCTTCCTGTGTTGCTTCCTTGCCGGCCATGAACTGGATGTCGTCGATAAGGAGAACGTCCATACTTCTGAATTTGTTCCTGAATTCTTCCATCTTCTTGTAACGGATACAGTTTATCATCTCGTTCATGAACTTTTCGGACGTATAGAGGCAGATGCGCGCGTTTCCATTTGCCGCGAGGATTTGATTGCCTATGGCGGTCAGCAGGTGGGTCTTGCCCAGACCGACACCGCCATAGATGAAGAGGGGATTGTAGTTTGTGGCGGGTTTGTTCGCCACGGCCTGGGCGGCCGCATGGGCAAACTGATTCCCGGCCCCGCATACAAATGTGTCAAAGGTGTATTTGGGATTCAGGTTTGACAAAAATTCGGTATTGTGCCGATTTTCCTGGAGTGGAACGGCCTCAGGTTCACGGGGGGTCGTTTCATGTGTGGTGATCTCTTCATGACGGGCTTTGGGCGCGATTTTCAGATCAACCACGACCTTTCTCTGAACGATTGCGGATACAGCCTCTTCGATCATGGAGAGATAGTTTTCCCTGACCATTTCACGGAAAAAATTATTGGAAACTTCCAGGAACAGGACATCGTCCCTGGCATCCAGGAACCTTATGGGCTGTATCCAGGTGGTGAAGGTGTGGGGAGTAAGAACCTTCTCCATATTGGAAAGTACTTTAAGCCAAACCTTTTCCATAGATAAATATTCTCGCGTTTAGGGGAGGTTTATAAACATGCTTATCAACATCTGTTGATAAGACGGAATTGCTATTGAATTCGGGAGGTTATGAAGAAAATTATTCTTCAGGAAAGGTGTTTTTTTCCCCTGTCTGGGGTGAATGAACAGTAGCAGAGACACCTCTAATTTGCAAGGCAAATTTTTCCATGGTGGCCAAATTAGGTCTTGACAAAGGGCGGTGTTTACACGTAGAAATACCAATTCGCTCAAGAATTAATAATACCCCGATAAAGGAGATGCTGTTATATGAAAAGAACATTTCAACCCAGTAATATATCAAGAAAAAGGACACACGGATTTCTGGTTCGCATGTCTACGAAAAACGGAAGGCTCGTTATCAAGAGACGCCGCGCAAAGGGGCGTAAACGGCTCGCGGTTCAGGTCTCTGCAAAATAAAGCAGCAGAGGTGAATTCCCTTCGCAGGGAGGAAAAAATTCTGAAGCGGGCGGACTATCTTAGTCTGTCCGCTTCGGGCAAGAAGATCTACACACCTCACTTTCTTGTCATATGGTCCGTCGGCGGGCTTCCCGTGGCGCGATTGGGAATCACCGCCAGCCGAAAATTCGGTTCAGCTGTAAAGCGTAACAGAGTGAAAAGGCTGGTGCGTGAATTCTACAGGCATCATAAGGGAAAATGTATTGCGGCAGATTTTAATGTAATAGCGAGACGCGGCGCTGAAAGCCTTTCCTACCTTGAAGTATGCCAGGAGCTGGATAAAGCGATGGAAAACATCCGGAATCAGCAATGCTCAAGCGATTGATCATAATCTGTATCGAGCTGTATCAGATGTTTATATCTCCCTGCCTGGTGAACTCTTGTCGTTTTTATCCCACCTGTTCACAATATGCAAAGCAATCCCTGGAAAAGTACGGCCTTCTGCGGGGGGGCATGCTTGCCTGTGCGCGACTCCTGAAATGCCATCCCTTTCATTCAGGGGGATATGATCCCGTACCATAGATGAAGTAGGAGTTTTTATGGAAAAACGTGCGTTACTGGCCGTAGTTCTTTCATTGGCTTTTTTTTACGGATATTCATTACTGTTTCCCGGTCCTGAAAAGAAGCAATCCCAGGCGCCTGTCCAGCAGGCGGTTACTTCAGTCAAGACGGATAGGATGGAGAGCGCGCCCGTACCGATACCGACGCCGGTACCGTCTGTCGCGATGGTCTCCAGAGAAGTGCATGTGGAGACTGACCAATACACCGCGATTTTTTCCTCCCAGGGCGCTTCACTGAAGAGTCTGGTTTTGAAGAAATACCGGGAAACCGCGGGAGAAAAAGGAGATACGGTATCTCTCATCTCAGCGACTTCCATGGATGGTTTGGCCCTGAAGACAGCAGCTTCCGGTTTTTCAGTCGACCCTTTGGCGATATACGGCGCGAGTACGCAAAACCTGAAAGTATCCGGGAATGAAAAGGAGAAGATTGATTTTACCTGGACTTCTCCCCAAGGAGTCACGGTAACTAAATCCTATATATTTTCCGGGTCCGGTTACGATATCGAACTTGACACAAGGGTGACGAACCGTACTTCCGCCGCGATAAACGGGGCGCTTACCCTTG
This sequence comes from uncultured Geobacter sp., assembly GCA_964517595.1. Taxonomy (GTDB): domain Bacteria; phylum Desulfobacterota; class Desulfuromonadia; order Geobacterales; family Geobacteraceae; genus RPRC01. The sequence continues at coordinate 20,565 of CAZFCG010000032.1, forward strand.
CCCTGCCCTATCCCATTCAGCCGACAAGCAAGCAGAGCCGTTTTGAGTTGAACAGTGTTGTTACAAGCACGGACGGAAAATTCAGCATAGAGCCGGTAAAGGATGTCGCGGAAAAACCAAAAAAGTATTCAGGTTTCGTGGATTGGACCGGATACGCGGACAAGTATTTTCTGAGCGCCGTCCTGGCAAAGGATAAAGGCATTGCTTCCGTGGAAATGATGAAGTCAAACGGGCAATACCTGGAGTCCGTTATTACTTCCGCTCCCTTGAGTATCGGGCCGGGTCAGACGGCAGGTGTTTCATATCGAATTTTCTTCGGGCCCAAGGATGTGGATATACTCAAGGCCCAGGGCTCCGGTCTGGAAAAGGCGCTTGACCTGGGATGGTTCTCCGCCCTTGCCAACCCCCTTCTTTATGTGCTCAAGTTTTTCTACAAATATACCCACAACTACGGCATTGCCATCATAATAATCACAATCATAATAAAGATACTGTTTTTCCCCCTGACCCAGAAGAGCTACAAGTCCATGAAGGACATGCAGAAAATTCAGCCGAAGATGGCTGAATTGAAGGAGAAGCACAAGGACGATCGTGATGCGATGAACAAGGCGATGATGGAGCTGTATCGTACTCATAAGGTAAACCCCCTTGGCGGTTGTCTCCCGATGCTGGTTCAGATTCCGGTTTTTTTCGCTCTTTACAAGGCCTTGATGTTCTCCATTGAGTTGAGGCACGCTCCTTTCATGCTTTGGATAACCGATCTGTCAGCCAAGGACCCTTACTACGTCACGCCGATAATTATGGGTGCGACCATGTTCATCCAGCAGAAGATGACACCGTCGACCATGGACCCGATCCAGGCCAAGATGATGCTTGCCCTTCCGGTGGTATTTACTTTCATGTTCCTGAACTTTCCATCCGGTCTCGTCATCTACTGGTTGGTCAATAATATACTGACAATTGCCCAACAGGCATATATCAACCACGCGATCAAAGATTAACGGAGAACCGGAATTAAATATGTATCAGCGTGACACCATCGCGGCAATAAGCACTCCCGTCGGAGAAGGGGGTATCGGCATAGTAAGAGTAAGTGGAGATAGGGCGGAGGAGATTGTCCTCAGGATATTCCGCGGAAAGAGAAGCGGTGGCATTCAAAGCCACCGCTTTTATTATGGGGAAATATTCGACCCCGAAAACGGCGCGGCACTGGATGAGGCTATGGTCGTCCTGATGCGCGCCCCGAATTCATATACGAGAGAGGACGTCGCCGAAATTCAATGTCATGGTGGATATCTTCTTGTCCGAAAGGTCCTTGATCTGGTAGTGCGCCAAGGCGCACGACCAGCCGAGCCAGGGGAATTCACAAAACGCGCATTTCTGAACGGGAGAATAGATCTGCTGCAGGCGGAAGCGGTTATCGAGATTATTCGCGGAAAGACAGAAGCCTCTCTGGCTCTTGCTCAAAGTCAGATGGAGGGAAACCTGTCAAAAAAGATAGGGCAGATAAAGGAAGTTATCCTTAACTCCACGGCCCTGATTGAGGCCTGTATAGATTTTCCCGAAGATGACATTGTCTTGCCCCATTACCGTGACATAAGGCAATCCATCGACAATTCACTTTTGGACATTGACGAATTACTTTCAGGTTTTGATGAAGGAAAGGTGATCCGTGAGGGTGTATCGGTGTTGATAGCGGGCAAACCAAACGTCGGCAAGTCCAGTCTTATGAACACTCTTCTTAAAGAAAAACGAGCCATTGTTACCTCTATTCCCGGTACCACAAGGGACATAATCGAAGAGGTCGTCAATATAAGGGGTCTTTCGGTAAGGCTTCTGGACACGGCGGGCATACGCGATACAGAGGACGAAATTGAGCAGGAGGGAATGCGTCTTACCATGGAAAAGATGCCGCTTGCGGATCTGATCCTGTTTGTGATGGATGCTTCCAGGCCGTTTGATAATGAAGATAGGTTAATATTAAATGCGTTGACAGGACACAGGTTTATCGTGGTGATGAATAAGACTGATCTTGAATCAGTCCTTGAAATGCCACGTGAAGTGGACGAGGATCATATAGTGCGCATATCTGCGCGAGATGGTGAGGGTATTGAGGCGCTGCGTGACAGGATATTCAATCTCTTTATCAGTGATGGATCTATTGATGGAAGGGAGCTTGCCGTATTGTCACAGGCCAGGCACAGGGATTCACTCCAGCGGGCCAAGAGACATCTGCATACCTTTCTTGAAAACTTTTATGAAGAAAGCGCGCTGGAGTTTGTTGCCCTTGATCTGCGAGAGGCGTTGAATGCCATCGGAGAGATTACCGGAGAAACCACACCTGATGAAATACTTGATCGGATATTTTCAAGGTTCTGCATTGGAAAGTAGCAAGTGTTCCACGTGGAACACACGGTAAGGAATGCAGCTTTTGAGCTCTTAAGGCCGGATCGGATGGAAGGATTATCATGCGTGCCGCCTGAGGCCGGTTTGTTTATAGACCATTCTTGTTTCAACGGCCCCTTTTCATAAAAGAAGAAACCGGCTGTGGTGAAATGATCTCAGAGCAGCGGCAACAGGGCGATCGGAGCGAACGGATAATGCTTCCGGTTGCCGAATCCAGGAAAAAATCCCCTGATTTCAGTTTCGAGGAAATACCGTGTATTTGTATGATAAGCCTTATGACATTATCGTTGTAGGCGCGGGACATGCCGGCTGCGAAGCTGCTCTGGCAGGCGCTCGCATGGGTTGTGTTACGCTTCTGCTATCCATAAATCTTGACGCTGTCGCGCTTATGTCCTGTAATCCCTCCATCGGAGGCCTTGCAAAAGGTCACCTGGTTCGTGAGATTGATGCCCTGGGTGGAGAGATGGGGAAGGCCATTGATGCGACAGGTATTCAGTTCCGGACTCTGAATACGCGAAAGGGTCCGGCGGTACGGGCGTCAAGGGCCCAGGCGGACAAGCAGCTTTACAGGTCGAGAATGAAGGCTGTTCTGGAAAACCAGGAAAATCTCGATATGAAACAGGCCGAAGTGGTGGGTCTGCATGTGGAGGGTGGTTCGGTTTGTGGCGTGGACACAAGGGTTGGCGTAAGGTTTCAGGGAAAGACGGTAATTCTGACTACAGGCACCTTTTTGCGTGGTTTGATACATGTGGGGCTCACCAGTTACGCCGGTGGTCGCGCTGGTGATCTTCCCGCTGTGGGCCTGTCTGATTCCCTGAAAAAACTAGGTTTCGAAATCGGGAGACTTAAAACCGGAACGCCTGCCCGTCTCGACGGCAGAACCATAGATTTTTGCCGCCTGGAGCCTCAGTATGGCGATGTCCCTCCAGTCCCGTTTTCCTTCTCAACGGAACGCATCGACAGGCCTCAACTTCCCTGTCATATCGTCTACACCAATGAGCGCACCCACGACATCATACGGGCGAATCTTGATCGTTCTCCGCTGTATGGCGGGCTGATAAAGGGTATTGGACCGCGCTATTGCCCTTCCATTGAGGATAAGGTAGTGCGCTTTCCGGAAAAGGATCGTCATCAGTCCTTCCTGGAACCGGAGGGGGCGGATACGGTTGAGATATATCCCAGTGGTCTCTCGACCTCCCTACCCATAGACGTGCAGTTTGCTTTATATCGGTCAATTGAGGGGCTGGAGAACGTTGAGATCATGCGGCCGGCCTATGCAATAGAATATGACTATGTCGACCCCATTCAGATCCATTCATCCCTTGAGACTAAGCTCGTTAAGAATCTATACCACGCGGGGCAGATCAACGGGACCTCCGGCTACGAAGAGGCGGCTGCGCAGGGTTTGATGGCGGGTATCAACGCAGCCCTTTCCGTACAGGACCGTTGTCCAATCGTGCTGGGCCGTAGTGAGGCCTACATCGGAGTTCTCATCGACGACCTTGTGACACTTGGCGCCTCCGAGCCTTACCGCATGTTTACTTCCAGGGCCGAGTACCGACTTCTTCTGCGCGAAGACAATGCGGATCTGAGGTTGAGGGATAAAGGGTATGACGCGGGTCTGGTCTCCCCCGTTGAATACGACAGGTTTCTGAAGAAGAAATCCTTGATTCAGCAGGAACTCGAGCGGGTCAGGTCCTCTCGCCTTGTTCCTTCGGAAGCCGACCAATCCTTTCTCGAGGAGCTTGAACTGAGGGATTGCAGGAACGCCATAACCTTTGAACAGTTACTGAGAAGGCCCGGATTCACGTATCGCGACCTGGAACGTATAGATTTTGACTGTAAAGACCTTCCCGCTGATGTCCGTGAACAGGTTGAGATCCAAATCAAGTACCAGGGGTATATCGACCGCCAGTATCAGCATGTAGAACGTCAGGTCAAGCTGGAGAGCAGCAGGATTCCGGAAGGTTTTGCTTATGAAACCCTGCCAGGTTTGACGGCTGAAGTAAGGGAGAAGCTTATCCGCTTCATGCCGGACACTCTGGGTCAGGCCTCGCGCATCCAGGGTGTCACTCCAGCTGCCATATCCATTCTGGCTATGGCGCTAAAATCAGGCAGGGGCAAATAAATATGTCGGTAGCACGTTTTCTTCGGCAGTGCGCTGGGGAGATGGGTCTTGAGCTGTCGCCCGCTTCATTTCAGCTTTTCGAAAAGTTTGCCGTGGAATTAAACAAGTGGAACAAAAAGATTAACCTTACCGCTATTCGAGATGAACGGGATATTGTCATCAAGCATTTCGCGGATTCCTTGACCTTGCTTGACCTGATCGGAGATTCCGGAGTTCTCCTTGATGTGGGATCTGGCGCCGGATTTCCCTCCATACCTCTGAAAATAGCGCTTCCAGGCCTCTCGGTTGTCTCCGTTGATGCAATCGAGAAAAAGGTATTGTTTCAACGCCATTGCTCCAGAGTGCTTGGGCTTGTCGATTTCTCGGCACTGCATACGAGGGTTGAAAAGCTGGCGTGCGATCGTTCCGGGCAGTACGATTTCATTGTTTCCAGGGCCTTCTCTGATCTTCCTTATTTTGTTTCACTGGCTTTGCCCTTATTGAAGGATACGGGAAAGATTGTCGCCATGAAGGGAAGGGTGGGGGAGAGCGAATTATCTTCTGCCGTTGCTGACATAAATCGCCATGGCGCCATCATTCTCGATTGCGTCAATCGGAAATTACCGTTCTCGGATGCCGAGCGCTGTTTGATAGTTCTTGAAAAAAAAGGGATCGGCGAAAAATACTGATCCAGCTCGAAATTCAATTTTCGCAAATTTGCAGCCATATCTTTCCTCTACCTTGTTTTTGTTACCGGGAAAGGGTGACACATTGGTTGCTCAAAATAAACCGCCTACAGGCAAAATACTGAAGCCCGTTTTTTAAGCACTTCTGTCCTTTCGACACCTGCGTCATACAATCCATAAACATCCATTCAAACTCCGCGGCTTCAATACGATACAAAACCGCTCTTGTGCGTTCCTCACTTTACTTCCGGTCTTGACTTGATGTTGTTGTGGGCTACTCTTACGCTTACAGACGCCCGAGGCTGAACAGCATCAAACTTGATGACCATGTTTTTGGGAAGGACGATGAGTGTATATCTTTTTATGGGCAACTGTTGTCTGTGCTTCACTGGTATTTTCCCTGACGGCTGTGTTTCATGCGCTGATTATGAAGCGCGATCCTCGATCCGCCCTGGGTTGGATCGTTGTAAGTATTACTATTCCCTTTCTTGGTCCTCTTCTTTACTGGATAATGGGAATCAACCGTATCAGCAGGAAGGCAAAGAGGTGGCAGGAAAAAGGCCGGAGCATAGGCGGCCGGAATGTCTTCCAGTTGATTCGACGGGATTACGTTCCGCCGTCACATCCGGGGTTTGCATTTCATTTGCGTGAACTTCGGAATCTTTCAGACCGGATCGTTTCATCCGTCTTTACCGCCGGTAACCGGATTACGCCGCTTTACAACGGCGACGAGGCATATCCGGAAATGCTCCACGCTATTGCCGGCGCCCGATCTTCAATCCATCTCAGCACATACATATTTGATGTGGATCACACGGGCCTTCTTTTTGTCGAAGCCTTGAATCAAGCGGCCTCGCGAGGGGTGGAAGTGCGAGTCCTCGTGGATGGTCTCGGCGAAAAATATTCTTTTCCGACCGCCAGAAGTCTATTTAAAGGGAGTAAAGTCGAGTTTTCCCGTTTTCTTCCGTTGAGACAAGGCGGATACCTGAATTTGCGAAATCACCGTAAGACCCTGGTTGTTGACGGAATCACAGGGTTTTCAGGTGGCATGAACATAGGCGGCAGACACATGATCAGGGTCCCCGAGGTCAATTTTCCAGTTGCTGATGTGCACTTCAAGTTCGAGGGGCCAGTAGTCGGGGATCTTCAGCAGGTGTTTCTTGAAGACTGGTATTTTGCTACCAGGCGTCTCATGGATGAAAAAAGATATTTTCCGCCATTGACCGAGGAAGGATTCTCAATGGCGAGGGTGATCGCGGACGGGCCTGAAAAGGGCTTCCGTAATCTTCACTGGATCATAATGGGCGCGCTTTCCTGCGCAAGAAAACGAGTGGGAATAATGACTCCATACTTCATCCCTGACCGTGCCATGATCTCTTCCATGGCCACAACGGCCATGAGAGGAATTGACGTCTCACTTGTTCTCCCCGCCATTAATAACCTTCCCCTGGTGCACTGGGCAACCAGATCTTATCTATGGGAACTTCTGCAGTGCGGTATCAGGGTCTTTTACCAGCCACCCCCTTTTGCGCACACCAAACTGTTTCTGGTGGATGGCGTCTGGTCGCTTCTTGGATCAGCAAATATTGACCCGAGAAGCCTCAGGCTAAATTTTGAGTTGAATATGGAAGTGTATGATCGTAAATTTACCGAGACGATGGATGTTGAATTCATGAAAGCGGTGAATTGCTCAAAAGAGGTATCCCTGGATGATATGGATAACCGTCCATTCCATGAAAAGCTTCGTGACGGCGTCGCCAAACTGTTTTCTCCATATCTGTAAGCAAAAATATCCAGTGTCCGGGCTTCATTAACTTGCACTCTCCGCCGTTTCGGTGCAGAGTGTCTGTCAAGTCTTTTCACATTAAGCGGCGAGTTCCAGAACTTGCGGTACAGACTTTCTGGTATACAATGTTTCTATAATTTTTTTGCGTGAGAGGACTATTTATGTCCGGTCTTGTTGCTGCCATGCTTTGAAATCCCCTCATCCGCCCAACCTCCTTGCTCTATCTGGCGAGGATGGAATAAGGAGTCCGGGTGAGGGGTAATGGGTGGGAGAGGAAAAAATGGGAAAATTTCAGTTGTCTTGTAGTAGTGAAATTGAATGGAAAGGGGATAATACATGAGAAAAGGCTTTTTTCTTACAGGTTTGATGATGATCCTGTTGATGAGCGCATCCTGCACCACCTATCACTTTGGTGTTAAGGACAGGGCGCAACACGTACCCGATGAGTTCGGGCAGACGGAGGCTGTAATCGCCCGGGCGGAGAAATCCTCCGGGGCGCAATATTGCCCGGAAAAACTGGTAAAAGCCAGGGAACTTGGCAAGCAGGCAGCCGATGCCTACTGGGTCTGCAATAATGACGAAGCCTCCAGGTTGCTGGCCGAAGCCCGTCGCCTTGCCGAAGAAGCGGAAAGATGCGCACCCGCTCCTGTGGTAAGACCAGTGCCGCCTCCGGCGCCCGCGCCGCCACCGCCGGAAAAAATCTGCATGACGCTGAATGTGGAGTTTGATTATGACAAGTCGGATGTGAAATCCAAGTATCACGGCGTGATTGAAAAGGTCGCGGATTTCATGAAGCAGTATCCGCAGGTCACCACTGTGATTGAGGGTCATGCCGACAATCGGGGCAAGTATGAGTACAATATCCGGCTTTCCGAGCGTCGCGCCGAGAGTGTTAAAAGATATCTTGTCGAGAAATTCGGTATTGATGAGTCTCGTCTTACAACCAAGGGATACGGTTATACGAAGCCAGTCGCCTCCAATGCCACTGCCGCGGGCCGGCAGAAGAACCGTCGTATCGACGCGGTTCTTGAATGCGTCCAGTAAAGAAATAACCCACTCAATCCTCGCGGGCCTTTTGGTGTTTGCGAATGAATTCCTCCCCCCATAAAAAGACCGGCTGCCCAATCAGGCAGCCGGTCTTTTTATGGGAAAAAGTCAGGAAAAATCTCTGGCGCGGTCAAAACAAACCGTCAGTTAACCTCTACCACAATCTGTCGAGGTTTCACCTCTTCCTTTTTCGGCAAGGTTATGGTCAATACGCCTTTGTCACAGGCGGCGTTTACCTTTTCCCTGTCGATGGACTGGGGCAGTGAGAAACTGCGCTGAAATGTGCCGTAATACCGTTCGATGCGGTGGTAGTTCTCTTTGCGAATTTCCGAGTCCTGCTTGCGTTCCCCGCGTATGGTAAGTGTCGTGTCCTCAATCTTGACTTCAATGTCTTTCTGGTCGACACCTGGCAGCTCGGCCTTTATGACGACCGCTTCGTCGTTTTCGAAGATATCAACTAGAGGCTGCCACACCCCCTCCCTCAGTTCTTCGCACGGTTCCCGGCTCCATGCCAGGTCCAGCAAGCGGCTCATCTGGTCCTGCATGCTTCGCAGTTCCCTCAACGGGTTGTATTTGACAATCGCCATCTCTAACAACTCCCTTTCGCGAAAAATCCCTCAGGATAATAGCACTTCGCATCCTGAAATAATATTTATTTCATCTGCTTTCCTTTTGGAATGGTGTGCTTAAGCTTTTTTGATCCGTCATAGAGCGTATTTTTGTTCAGCGATCGTTTTTCCTTCAGGTCTTTTTTTTCATAATTATCAGCCAGGACACTTTCCGCTTCGTCAGCCAGTTTTGCAATCTTCTCCATTTCGTTTTCCGTCATAGATAATTACCCCTTTGAAAAACGCGTTGATGTTTGTGTAATAGCAAAAAGCTGAACCCGTCTCACCCCCTTTATGCTTGATTGCGATTCTGAAATGGTAACAAATTTTCGGTCACGCGCAACCCGGCAATCCATCGACGAATAGTAGTCTTCCGAGCAAAAAAGTCGATAAATCAATATTGCACCTTGTATGGAAGGGGCTAATGCTCTAGTATTGCATCCCGTTCAGGCCATGGGAAGATTCCTTTCACCGGAGACAGATAATGCTCGAATACAAGGTTGTGGAGATAAGCTCAGTCGCGGAGGATACCCTGGAGGAAGCTCTTAACGAATGGAGCGCCAAGGGATGGCGTTTTGACGGCATGCAATTCGCCATGCGGGAATCCAGCAGGAGGCCCAGCATGGCCTTTCTCCTTTTTACCAGGGATATTTCTTTGGAGGATGAGTAGATGACGGGAAAACCAGTAGTTTACCTTATTGACGGTTCATCCTATATATACCGGGCATACTACGCCATTCGACATCTCTCTTCTCCGAAGGGTTTTCCGACCAACGCCCTGTATGGTTTTACACAAATGCTGTTGAAAGTAATGAAAGACCGCAGCCCGGATCATCTGGCGGTTGTCTTTGATGCCGGCCGACGCACCTTTCGCACCGAGCTCTACCCGCTTTACAAGGCCAACCGGACGGCCATGCCCGAAGATCTTGTCCCGCAGATTGCCCCGATCAAGGAGATGGTAAGGGCATTCAACATACCAGCCCTGGAAAGGGACGGATACGAGGCGGACGACATAATAGGGTCCATCGCCCGGCAGTGCGAGAAGAAGGGAATGAAAGTCGTTGTCGTGACCGGTGACAAGGACCTGATGCAGATAGTCACGGATTCCGTTACCCTGCTGGATACCATGAAAGACAAGGCGAGCGGAATCCCGGAGGTGGTAGAGCGTTTCGGGGTTGAGCCGGCCCAGGTCGTTGATGTACTGGGTCTGGCCGGTGACAGCTCGGACAATATTCCCGGAGTTCCCGGTATCGGGGAGAAGACGGCCCTGAAGCTTATAAAGGAGTTCGGTTCTCTTGATGCCCTTCTGGAAAGGGCCGGGGAGGTGAAGGGAAAAAACGGTGAGCGTCTCCGGGAGTACGCCGACCAGGCGCGGCTTTCCCGCACACTGGCCACCATTGACACCAATGTTCCCGTAGACTGTCGTTATGAAGATCTGGAGGTTTCACCCCCTGATACCAAAAGGCTCAACGAACTGTTCCGCGAGTATGGCTTCACGACCCTCATGCGGGAACTGGGCGCCGAAAACCGTCTTTCCACGGAAAACTACCACACCATAGTTTCGCACTCTCAATTCTCCCGACTCCTGCGGGACCTCCGGGATGCGCCGATGTTTGCCCTGGATCTGGAAACCACCAGCCTCAATCCCTTCAACGCTGAAATTGTTGGATTTTCCTTCTCCTTCCGTGAGCACGAGGCCTTTTATGTCCCGGTCGGACACAGCTATCCAGGCGCGCCCGTCCAGTTGCCTCGCGAAGAAGTGCTTCGTGAGCTTGCTCCACTCCTTACAGACCCTGACCGGCCCAAGATCGGGCAGAATATCAAGTACGACTACCAGGTTCTCCGGTGTTGCGGAATCGAGATGAAGGGACTCCGCTTCGATACTATGATGGCCTCCTATCTTCTTAATCCAGCCCGTTCCAGCCACGGTCTGGATTCCCTGGCTGTGGAATACCTCGATCACAAGATGATTTCCTATGAGGAGGTTGCCGGCAAGGGAAAGGAACAGGTCTGTTTCTCCAGTGTGCCCATTGAGAGGGCGGCCGTTTATTCGTGCGAAGATTCGGACGCCACCTTCCTTCTCTACGGCATATTCTCCGGACGAATGGGGGAATCAGGAATGGAGCCACTGTTCTCCACCCTGGAGATGCCCCTGGTCAGGATACTGGCGGATATGGAGTTGGAAGGGGTGAAGCTGGATACGCCGCTTCTCCGCGAGCTTTCCGAAGGCTTTTCCGGGCAACTCGAGGCCCTGGAGCGCGGCATATTCGCTATGGCTGGATGTGAATTCAACATCAATTCGCCAAAACAACTGGGAGAGGTTCTTTTCGAGCGTCTCCATCTTCCAACGGGCAAGAAGACGAAGACCGGATGGTCAACCGATATGGAAGTTCTGGCCAGGCTGGCCCGTGACCATGAGATAGCTTCGCTCATCCTTCAGTACAGGAGCATTTCAAAGCTCAAGTCCACCTACACGGACTCCCTGCCGAAACTTGTCGACCCCGTGACCGGTAGAGTGCATACGTCATATAACCAGGCGGTAACCAATACCGGCAGGTTGTCTTCCTCGGAGCCGAATCTGCAGAATATCCCCATACGCACAGAGGAAGGGAGAAAGATTCGCCGCGCATTCATCGCCGAGGACGGGTCTCTCCTCCTTTCCGCCGACTATTCCCAGATTGAGCTGCGCGTCCTCGCCCACCTCTCCGGAGACCCAGTATTTTGCGACGCGTTTTCCAGGGACGAAGATATCCATACCCGCACCGCCAGCGAGGTCTTTGACCTCATGCCCGCGCTGGTAACCCCGGAAATGCGCAGGCAGGCCAAGACCATCAATTTCGGCGTCATATACGGTCAGGGCGCTTTCAGTCTGGCAAAGGAACTGGGCGTATCCACCAAGGTGGCCAGGCAGTTTATAGACAGCTATTTCGAGAGACACAGCGGCGCGCGAGCATTTCTTGATTCCTGTGTCAGAAGCGCGGAGAAGGACGGGTTCGTAACCACTATTCTCGGCAGAAGGCTGCCGATACCGGACATCTCCAGCACAAATGCCAATATCAGGTCATTTGCCCAGAGAAACGCCATAAACTATCCTATTCAGGGAGCAGCCGCGGATATCATCAAACAGGCGATGGTGCGGGTCAGCGGGAGGATGAAGGATGAAGGCCTGAGGAGCCGTCTCATCATGCAGGTGCATGATGAATTGATTTTCGAGGTCCCGGAGGAAGAGCTGCGGACCATGGAGCTGCTCGTCAGTCATGAGATGGAGCACGCTGTTCCGCTTCTAGTGCCGCTGAAAGTGGATATAGGCTGTGGAAGGAACTGGAGCGAGGCGCACTGATTGACATTGGCAATGTCTTTGACCGGGATTCGCAAAAAAATAAAGAGAACCGGAAATCCGGTTCCCTTTATTTTCAGGCCTCTCCACTCTGCCGTGGGTTGAGGGCCTCACAGCGAGTTCCTCAATAAGTGGGCCTCTTTGTACCGCTTCAGGCAAATCCCGCGCAATGGGGAAGCACACCGCGATCTGAAAGAAACCCTTTTCACGAATATTCCGCTTGGGCTTGATAACCTCACGCGCATGGCAGAGAGACTTACGTGAAAATATTAACCCAGAGAGAGGAAAAATGCAAGCGACTTCTGCCCGCTCAAGGGGAGGAAGAACCTACTATGCAAGGAACTCCAGAATCTTGTCCAGCTCAGTCATCAGCTTTTGGAAACCGGCCAGGGTAAGCGATTGTGGACCGTCGGAAAGGGCCTTTTCCGGGTCTGGATGCACTTCCACCATTACGCCATCGGCGCCCGCCACTACCGCGGCCTTCACCATGGGGGCGACAAGGCTTCTCCTTCCGGTAGCATGGGATGGATCAACGACAATGGGGAGATGGGTCAGCTCCTTGATAAGGGGGATAACCGCCAGATCAAGGGTGTTGCGCGTTGCCGTTTCGAAGGTGCGTATTCCGCGCTCGCACAGTACTACTGACGGATTGCCCTCGGCAAGGATATACTCCGCGGCCGCGAGAAACTCTTCAATGGTGGCGCTCATCCCCCTCTTGAGAAGGACCGGCTTCCTGATCTTTCCCAGTTCGCGGAGAAGCTCGAAATTCTGCATATTGCGGGCGCCCACCTGAAGCATGTGGGCGTATTCAGCCACGAGACCCACCGTATCCGGACTCATCACCTCGGTAACAAAGGGAAGCCCCGTTTCACGGGAAGCCAGAGCCAGGAGTTTCAACCCTTCTTCCCTTAATCCCTGGAAGGTATGGGGTCCGGTTCTGGGTTTGAACGCTCCTCCGCGCAGCATATTCGCGCCGGCGGTCTTTACCGCGCGGGCGGTCTGGAGAATCTGGTTCTCGCTTTCTACGGCGCAAGGCCCGGCCATGACGATTGGCCGTCTCCCTGTTCCGATCTCGATACCGGCTACCTTCACGATGGTATTTTTCGGATGAAAATCCCTTGAAACCAGCTTGTAGGGTTTTGATACATGGATAACCTCCTGTACTCCTGGAAGGTCGCGGACGGTTGAGTCGTCTACATACCCTTTGTTGCCCAGGACCCCGATGGCGGTTCTTTCACTTCCGGGAATGGGCGCGGCCGTGAAACCCAAACGTTCGATGGCCCTGATAACGGACTCTATCTGTTTCTTTCCTGCCTGGTGATTCATGACGATAAGCACGGGAACCTCCGCGGATTATGCGCTGAAATGGGAAAAGACGGGAAAAAGGTACCATGAAAACAGCTTTGGTGGTAGTATTGATTTCCCTTTATTTTCTTCATGATTATAAGGAAAGCGAGGGTTGCCGGGGGCCATTCGATGATGGAAACCGATAATGGAGGCCATATACCATGCGTCTTAAGGAAGAGCAGATTGACAAACTGGCCGCAAGGGTTGCCACCGTCCTGGCGGACGGCGCCATTGCCATGCCCAAGGTGGACGGGGCGAAGATCCATGACTGCATTCGAAAAGTCATAAAAGCAGACCTGAAGGCGGAGGACGACTTGGAAAAGGAAGCCGGCGAGCTTCTCGAAAAGACGCTTCGCGCGTCCGGCGGAGGAGATGACATTGACCGTCACAAGATGCTGAAGATGATCAAGTCAAAGTTGGCCCAACAGAAGAAGATGATCATCTGACCCGTGGCCGTTTCCCGTTTGAACTTGTTCAGGAGGGTATCATGCAGTTTTCCGAGGAACGCATCTCCCACATCGCACACAAGATTCTGGACCGCCTCTGGCGCGATGATCTGGTGGATTTCCCTGACGAGGCCCGTGCTCTCGGCGCCATAAAATCATCCATAACGGACTATTTCGCCGTCGCTGACGAGATAGACGCCATTGTAAGGAAAAAACTGTCCTCGTACTCCCAGGCCAAGGTTCCGGGCAGCCGGGAGTGGGATGTTCTGTACCAGAAATTCTTCCGGGAAGAGGCGGGCAAGAAAAATTGGTGATAATTTCAAAATAAGAACTTGATTTTTATCGGCGCCGTGTTTATATTTGAACCCGTCATTAGCACTCAGATGTTTTGAGTGCTAATATTTTTTCCAAAAACAATTACATATCCAGGCAAGAAAGGAGAATGAAAGCATGAATCTGAGACCCCTGCAGGACCGCATCATCGTGAAAAGGCTTGAAGAGGAGAACAAGACCTCCGGCGGGATCTATATCCCCGATACCGCGAAGGAAAAACCCCAGAAGGGTGAAATCATCGCCGTGGGCAAGGGCAAGGTGACCGAAGATGGAAAGGTTCTCCCCATCGATGTCAAGGTGGGCGACAAGGTTCTGTTCGGCAAATACGCCGGCACCGAAATCAAGATCGAAGGCGCGGATTACCTCATCATGCGTGAAGACGATATCCTCGGCGTAATCGAATAACGGATATCGCCACTTTTTCCAGAAAACCGATCATTTATCTCCAAGGAGGATACAACTACTATGGCAGCAAAGACCATCAAGTTTGACCAGGACGGCAGAAATTCCATCCTGAAAGGCGTAAACACCCTTTCGGATGCGGTAAAGG
>CAZFCG010000032.1:35227-36028 GCA_964517595.1 uncultured Geobacter sp.
GGTGACCCTCGGCCCCAAAGGCCGCAACGTCGTTATCGAGAAGTCCTTCGGTTCTCCCGTCATCACCAAGGACGGCGTAACCGTGGCCAAGGAAGTGGAACTGGAAGACAAGTTCGAGAACATGGGCGCCCAGCTGGTGAAAGAGGTCGCCTCCAAGACCTCCGACGTGGCCGGCGACGGCACCACCACCGCAACCGTTCTCGCCCAGGCCATCTACAGCCAGGGCGCCAAGCTGGTGGCCGCGGGCAACAACCCCATGGACATCAAGCGCGGCATCGACCAGGCTGTGGAAACGGTCGTGGCTGAACTGAAGAAGATCTCCAAGCCCATCAAGGACCACAAGGAAATCGCCCAGGTCGGCACCATCTCCGCCAACAACGACAAGACCATCGGTGACATCATCGCCCAGGCCATGGAGAAGGTCGGCAAGGAAGGGGTCATCACCGTCGAGGAAGCAAAGTCCATGGAAACCACCCTGGAGACCGTGGAAGGTATGCAGTTTGACCGCGGGTACCTCTCTCCCTACTTCGTCACCGATCCGGAGCGCATGGAAGCGGCCCTGGAAAACGTCAGCATCCTCATCCATGACAAGAAGATCAGCAATATGAAGGACCTTCTCCCGGTCCTGGAGCAGACCGCCAAGTCCGGCAAGCCGCTGCTTATCATCGCTGAAGATATCGAAGGCGAAGCCCTCGCGACCCTCGTTGTCAATAAGCTGCGCGGCGTGCTGAACGTCTGCGCCGTCAAGGCCCCCGGCTTCGGCGACCGCCGCAAGGCCATGCTGGAAGACATCGCCATCCT
>CAZFCG010000033.1:0-24695 GCA_964517595.1 uncultured Geobacter sp.
GATGGTCTGAAGATGAGATGTAAAACGGTATATTTGTTTGTTCCGAGTCCCTAAATACCGGATAGTGGCCATACGGAACTCCGGATGGCCACCGGATTGAATGTCCGGTTCAATAACGAGGCACATTCATGAAGAAACTATTCCTTATCCCCCTGGTCCTGATAACCGCCTGCTCGATGATAGTTGAAAAACCGAAAGTAAGCCTTTCGGACGTCCGTTTCGGCGGACTGGACAACAACGGCGTAACCATCGACTTTCTGCTGACGGTTACCAATCCCAACTCCTTTGATATTCCCCTGAACGGATATACCTACACCGTAGGGATGATGGCGCTTCCTCTGGCAAAGGGAGAGTCGAAGAACCATTACATCTTTCACGGCAAGACATCAACGGACATGCTCATCCCGGTTTCGCTCAACTACGACGACGTTCTGAGGATTCTGAAACGCCGGCCGGGACTGAACGAGATACCCTATCAGCTTGCGGCCGACCTGTCCGTCGGCACCCCTGTGGGAGACATTACCGTTCCTGTAAGAAAATCAGGAACCGTAACCGTGCCGGAAAAATACCGCCCTGGAAATCTATTACGGAAATTCGGTGATTTCCTGAAGGGCAACTGAACGGGAGCATGTAAGAAGAGAGGCAATGACTTCAACCGGTTGGAACTGTGATTTGTCATTCGGGCAGGTGTTGTTAAAACCCCGTCAACAAGGGAGATACCATGAACCAGATGATTCCCGTCCTTCTGATGCTGTGCGCGGGCGCCACTGTAGCGCTGCAACCTTCCATTAACGCCAGGCTGGCCCAGAAAGTGGGGTTTCTGGAAAGCGCGTGTATCTCGTTCGCTGTCGGGACACTGGCCCTTTTTCTGGTTATCCTGCTCTCCGGAAGATGGGTGTGGAAAGGACTTGCGGAAACGGTGTGGTGGGAATGGTCCGGCGGGCTGCTGGGCGCTTTCTTTGTCTCGGCGACCATACTGGCGGTTCCGCGTATCGGAACAGCCGCCGCCATGGCGGCGGCCATCACGGCCCAGCTTATGACCGGCCTGATGCTGGATCACTTCGGCATGTTCGGTTTCCGCGGGGTTGAAATCAGCCCGGCCCGCTCGCTGGGCGCCGTTCTCCTCATAGCAGGCGCGTGGCTGGTGGTCCGGCGCTGAACCGGCCGAACCACCAGGAAAGCATTTCCAACAATACCGACCTTCCCAAACCGAAACAATAACCCTCTAATACCCCTTCAATTGCTGCCTGGTGCAGTTCCGCCACCTGGACGTACCATTCTCGTCCTCGTCGGGTACGACCAGCAGCGCCAGACTGCCGCCAAGAAGAACGGTCTTTACCTTATCAACCAGCCGCACCATATCCGAATCGTCCGGCAACACGCCCTCCATGGTTCGAACCGCATCCACACCGGGGTGTGAAAGGATGTCGCGCACCGGCACGAGGCTTTTTGCCCCCGGCATCTGGATGCTCCCGCGCATCCTGCCGTCGTTGCCTCCCAGTCGCAGCCCCACGCCGGCGAGGGCGCCGATAATTCCCTGGCCTGTACCGCCATGACTGGATAAATGTACCCCCTGTTCCTCCGCGAGACCGTATGCGTCCTTCATTTCCACGACCGCCTTCTTTGCTCGATACCCGAACTCAATGAGACGATCCGGCTGGCGGAGCCTACCCACGACCGCGATACAGAGCCCGGGGTCCGACCCCTCCGCGCTCTCCCTCGCCAGGAATCCGGAGGCTAACTCGGTAAGCCGATCCAGACACCCTTCCTCGATGGTCGCGGAAAAACACATGGAACTGTTATGGGATGTATAGGGAATATCCGGATGCACAAACAATTGATGTCGGGTAATGGAAGAACAGAGGCCCCAACCTTTTGTCTCAACCTCTCTTGCCAGAACGGCGGCAAGTTCTCCGGTTCCCCTGGATACCAGAGAGTCGGTGTCATCAATACAGACAAGCACATTCATGATAAGCCTCACGTATTGAAATGTTTACGCGGACTATACCAAACCGGCTTATCTATAGTCAATTGTTTATAGCGAAAACAGATGGAAGCTGTTCTGGAGGCTTCTCTACGCCCGAGCGAAAGAGCAAATGGAACCAAAGTTTTCGAAAAGAGCGGCGCGTAGCCACGTCCTCTTCCTGAACCCGAGCGGCGCCCCGGAAAGGAGTAAATCACAACCCTTTGGCCGCCAATCATATAAGCCCTATTTGGTTGAGGAACACCAGCGCCACGAGAACCGGGGCAACATACCTGATAAGGAAATGCCAGACAGGGTAGAGGTGAAAACGTACCGCGCCCTTTTCGATCTCGGCTCTGGCAAGACGGGTGGTCAGCACCCAGCCCGTGAAAACGGCCATCATCAGTCCGCCAAGGGGCAGGATGTAATTTGTAGCCAGCATGTCGATGGAATCGAGAAAATTACGGCCGCCGATAAAATGAACGTCCTTCAGTAGATTGTTGGACAGGGCCGACGGCACTCCGAGCAGAAAGATAAGCAATCCCATGAACAGGGTGGCCTTCTTCCTGTCCCACTTCTTCTCGTCGCAATAGTATGCTACCACCACCTCCAGCAGGGAAATGGCGGATGTAAGGGCGGCGAAGAGCAGCAGCAGGAAAAACAGCGTGGCGATGACCGACCCTCCCGGCATCATGCTGAATGTGATGGGAAGTGTCTTGAAGACCAGACCCGGCCCCGCGGCCGGCGCCATCCCATAGGTAAAGACTATGGGGAAGATGGCCATGCCGGAAAGGAGTGCCACGCAGGTATCCATCACCGATACGGTGATGGCCACGCTCGGAATGTTGGTTTTTTCGTCCGCGTAGCTGCCGTAGGTAAGCATGGCCCCCATGCCGAGGCTCAGGCTGAAAAAGGCGTGTCCCAAGGCCTCCAGCATGGAAGGGGGATCCAGCTTCGACCAGTCGGGAGTAAAGAGAAAGCTGAGCGCTTGAGCGCTTCCGGGTGAAAGGAGGCCCATCACCGCCAGGGAAACGAGGATAAGGAAAAGGATCGGCATCATCAACTTGGAAGCCCGCTCCAGGCCGTCACGCACACCTCCCAGCACGATGAGAACCGTCAACCCCATGAATACCGCCTGCCAGAAAACCTGTCTCAGGTCGTTCGCCAGAAGGCCGGAAAACAGTTCCGGTACCTGCGCCGCATTTCGGCCGCTGAAGGCGCCTTTCAGGGACAGCCACAGGTAATCAATGGTCCATCCCGCCACCACGCAGTAATAGGACAGGATTACGAACCCGGCGATGACGCCGAGCCAGCCTACGGCAATCCACATGCCACCCCGGATCTCCCTGAAGGCCCCAACCGGGTCCTTGTGGGTATGGCGTCCGATGACCATCTCAGCTACCATGATGGGAATGCCGACGGTCAGGATGCAGAAGATGAAGAACAGCACGAAGGCGCCGCCACCGTGCATCCCCGCGATGTATGGAAACTTCCAGATATTGCCCAGGCCCACGGCCGACCCTGCGGACGCCATGATGAAACCGAAGCGGCTGGACCAGAGACCCCGTTTACGGGTAGCCGTATGATGTTGCAGTGACATGAAAGCTCCTTTGCCGGAAAAGGTTTTTCCAACGGACTCGGACGATGGAGAGCGGCCACAATCTAGCAGAGGCCATGGCAATGGAAAAGAGAAAAATGACCAGATGGGGAGATGATCCCCTGCTTCCGGAAGCGCCCGCTCGGCCGCTGGAAAAGGGCTCAAGTTTTTCCGTCGGGTACCGATAATAAGAAAAGGGTGTATATTAGTTCCACGGGGAAATTGCCATGAACACAACCGGGATATCGGCTCATGCCCGCGCCTATGGCGCCTTCAGATGGGCGGATGGGATCAACGGACAGTCGCTGGGTACGCCCCCGGATTCAGGACGGGGCGCCTTTCCGGACCGCTCGCCGGCCTATACGGTTGAACTGAGTCCGCGGGCGCTGGAACTCTCCTCCTCGATGTCGGCGGCATCCTCCAGGGAAACACACGGCCGCCTCTCCCCCACCGGAGAAGCCACCGGGGCGGGACCGGTGGAGTGCGGGACGTGCGCCAACCGCAAATACCGTGACGTATCCAGCGACTCGACCGTATCCTTTCAGACCCCGACAAAACTGGCGCCCGCGGAGGCGGAAGTCCTGGTGCGCGCCCATGAACAGGAACACGTAAGCCATGAACAGGTTTCAGCGAAGGAAAGAGACGAGAAAGTCGTATCCCAGAACGTTGTGATACACTACGGCATCTGCCCCGAATGTGGCCGGCCCTTCGTTTCCGGAGGAACCACCACAACGGTGACGAGCGCCAAGGAGTCATCTGAGACCGCTCCGCCTGATTCAGGCAGGAGTATAAGCCTGAGGGCGTGAACGGAAATCCCACGGGTATCCGCGGGACGCAATCCGGCAAAGCCAATATGGATTTATCAAGGTAAAAAACGACTTCCCAACCACGCACCCGCCATATCGCCCCGGTACGTCATGGAAACCGGCGAACTATTTCTATCCAAGCGGAGAAGACATGAGCGACCCTGAAGACAGTCCGGCAATGGAACCGATGCATGAACAACCACTGGCAATGGAAAAGGCCTCACCTCAAGAGGAGTCACCGCCCGCCCGCAAAAAAAGGCAGGGAACTCCGGCCAAGGCGCCGCGGGCCTCCCAACCATCCCCTGAAACGAAAACCCCTCCCGCTGAAAACCTGTCCGACCCCTCCCTCTACCTCAATCGGGAACTGACCTGGCTGGAGTTCAACCGCCGCGTCCTTCACGAGGCCCAGGACGAGCGCACCCCTCTCCTGGAACGCATCAAATTCATATCCATCGTCAGCTCGAACCTGGACGAGTTTTTCATGAAACGCATCGGCGGGCTGAAGCAGCAACTGGGCGCCGGCATACGGCGCCTGACCGTGGATGGCAGGACCCCGAAGCAGCAGATCGAGGAGTGCCACGGAATTGTGAGGGACATAGAGGCCCGGAAACGCGACCTGCTGCCGAAGCTGCTCGAGCTCCTGCAGACGAAAGGCATCTCGATCCTCCCCTATTCCGGCCTCACCGCCAAGGAAAAGAGGCAGATGCGCGAGTACTATTTCCGCAATATCTTCCCGCTCATCACCCCCCAGTCCA
Organism: uncultured Geobacter sp.; assembly: GCA_964517595.1. GTDB lineage: Bacteria > Desulfobacterota > Desulfuromonadia > Geobacterales > Geobacteraceae > RPRC01. The sequence goes on from CAZFCG010000033.1 coordinate 5,122, forward strand.
TTGACCCGGCCCACCCCTTCCCGTTCATCTCCAACCTCTCCCTCAACCTCCTGGTCACCCTTCGCTACGCGAGGGACAAGGAGGTTTCGCTGGCGCGGGTAAAGGTGCCCATGGGCGCGGGGATCAACCGGTTCCTGAGAGTAGGGAAGGATGATCGCTTCGTGGCCATCGAGGATGTCATCTGCCAGAACCTGGACATGCTCTTTCCCGGCATGCGAGTCATCAGCGCCGCCTGTTTCCGGGTGACACGCAATTCCAATACCGAGAAGAACGAAGAGCAGGCGGACGACCTGCTGGCCATGATCGAGTCGGAGCTGCAGGACCGCAAATTCGCCCCCATCGTTCGCATGGAGGTCATGAAGGGGATGGAGGCGTCGCACCGGGGCATGCTGGCCGCGGAACTGAACCTGGACGAAACCGCTGATGTGTTCGAGGTTGACGGGATGATGGCCATGCGCGACCTGATGCAGATCGCGACCCTGGAGTATCCGGAACTGCGCGACCCTCCCCACGCGCCCATAGACCACCCGGCGCTCCAGAGCCAGCGCAACATCTTCCATATCATCCGCGACGCCGGGTCCATCCTCCTGCACCACCCCTACGAATCCTTCTCCACCTCGGTGGAGCGCTTCCTCCAGGAGGCCAGCGAGGACCCGAAGGTGCGCGCCATCAAGATGACCCTCTACCGCACCGCCCGGGAGAGCAGGATCATCGACTGCCTCATCAACGCGGCCCAGAACGGCAAGCAGGTTGCGGTGGCAGTGGAGCTGAAGGCCCGCTTCGACGAGGCCGCCAACATCGTAATCGCGGGACGCATGGAAGAGGCGGGGATCCACGTCACCTACGGCGTGGTGGGCCTCAAGACCCATTGCAAGGTCATCCTGGTGGTCCGGCAGGACTACAACGGCCTGCGCCGCTATGTGCATATCGGCACCGGCAACTACCACGCGGTGACGGCGCGCATCTATACGGACCTGGGGCTCCTCACCAGCGACGAGGGTATCGGCAAGGACGCCACAGAGCTCTTCAACTACCTCACCACCGGCTACACCCCCAAGCGGAAGTACGAAAAGATGCTGCCCGCACCCAAATTCCTGAAAAAGGCCCTCCTGGCGGGAATCGCCCGCGAGATACGGCTCCACTCCCCGAAAAATCCCGGCTTGATCCGCTTCAAGATGAACGCCCTGGAGGATGCGGATATCGTAAGGGCCCTCTACGAGGCGTCCCGCGCCGGGGTCAGGGTGGAGCTTGTGGTCCGCGACACCTGCCGGCTGCGGCCCGGAATTCCGGGCCTGTCGGAGAACGTGCGGGTGGTGAGCGTTGTGGGACGCTTCCTGGAGCATTCCCGCATCTACTACTTCCGAAATGGCGGCAAGGATATCTTCCTGATCGGGTCTGCGGACGCCATGAAGAGGAACCTGGAGGCGCGGGTCGAGGTGGTAGTCCCGGTTGAAAACCGCAAGCTGCGCGACGAGATTCGCGCCCTGTTCGAGGTTCACCTGGGCGAGAAACGCAGCGCCTGGGACATGCAGGCCGACGGGACATACATCCAGCGAACGCCCGCGGAGGGGGACGACCCGCGCGGAAGCCATGAAATCCTCATCTCGCTGGCCGAAAAGAGGCAGAAGAGGGTCGCGCGCCTCAAAAAAAGAAAGTCCCGCGGAGTCGCGGGAAGAAACCTTCGTTAAGCAAGGAGGGTAACAGCATGAAAAAGGGCCTGCTTCCGGCCATAGCGCTTGCAACCGTCTTCCTTTCCTGTTTCGCATGGGCCGCCGACGATAACGCCCTCCGGGAACAGGTTGCCGCCGAGGCCCGGCTGGGTTTCGAGGAGATCCTCGATATTTGGCGTGGGGAGAGATACGATGCCCTCTACAACCGGCTGATTCATTCTCCGGGTTCCGGTTTCCCGAAGTTCGCGGATCAGATGAACCATTCCGGCAGGAAACCGGCCTGCTGCTGGGAAAAGCTTCAGGACGTGTCCGCGAGATTCGTCAGCCGGACACGCGTGGAACTGTCCGCGAAGTTGGGAATCGAGGTGGAAGGGGTGGGTACGCGATTCGTGACCCGTGTTTTTTCCCTTGTGAAGGACGATGGTGTCTGGAAGATACCGGAATCAGACGTAATCTCCCTGGCGGAGCCCAACATGCAGAGGATACCGAAGGAGATCATCTACCGTACCCCCTAGACGCCGGCGCCAGTAAGCCCTTGCGGCGCGGCGCGGCGACGGGTATACTGCGCCAATGCTGAGATTTTCCATAAATATTACGGACCATGGCCGCCGGACGGACTCATTTCTGCGCAACCTCCTTCCCGCCGCGCCCCCTTCATATCTCCATCAGCTCCTGAAAAGGGAAGCCGTTACGGTGAACGGGGCGCCGGTTTCTCCGGAACGACCGCTGAGGCTTTCGGACATAGTGGACATCAAGGAGAGCGCCCGGACAAAGTCATTTCTGAACGATGACCGGGACGGACCGGACTTCCTATACGAGGACGAACGGATTATCATCTTCAACAAGCGGCCGATGCTTTCGGTTCACCGCTCAGCGGAACACGGGGTTGTCAACCTGGTGGAACAGGGGATGGAGGCCGTTGCCCGGCGCGGCGTGGCTGTAAAGCTCTACCCGGTCAACCGCCTCGATCGCGGCACTTCCGGCTGCGTCATCATGGCCAGGAGCTCGGCGCATGCAGGCCAGTACGGACGGCTCTTCCAGGATGGACTTGTGGAAAAGCGCTATCTGGCCGTGGTTTCCGGAAGGGCGGATAAAACCGGCGTCATCGATCTGCCCCTGGACGACAAGGAGTCCCGCAGTGAATACCGGACCCTGTTCAGCGGCAGAGGTGTCTCCATACTCGCGGTCACCCCGTTCACCGGGCGCTCCCACCAGATTCGCCGCCACCTGGCCGCCATTGGAAGCCCTGTCATGGGAGACCTGCGCTACGGCGGCAAAAAGCTCCCCGGCTGCGAGGGCCATGCCCTCCACTCATCGCTCATCGCCTTTCCCGATCCCGTATCCGGCGGGAAACTGAAGATCATGGCGCCCCTCCAGGAGGCGCTGGCCGCCTGTCTCGGCCGCATCCTGGGACCGGAGATGCCCGCCTTTCTGGATTCCTTCAACGAGCCATGACAAAAACCGCCAAAAGAGATTTCTGGTCCCGCCGCCTGTTATTGCTTACCATCGCCTCCGTTTTGCTCCTCCTTCTGGGAGGAGGGGCGTTTTTCATGCAAAAGGCCCTCCGCCTGGAAACCTACCGCTCCCGAATCCTGGAAGCGGTCCAGGGCTCGCTGCACCGCCGGGTCATCTACGAATCAGGGGACTTCTCCTTTCAACTTACGCCCTCCTTTACCTTCAACAAGATAGTCATACTGGACAAAGACGGCTCGACCCCCTTTCTCACCGCCGACAGGCTGACCTTCAGGCTATCCCTCCTCCGTCTCCTCGAACAACGGCTAGTCCTGAGCAGGATGGCGCTGGAAAGGCCGTCGGTCACCGTAAACCGCGACGCATCGGGGGTACTGAGCATCGCCGACCTGCTGAAGGACACGGGCGGGAAGACACCGATCCAGATAAGGGGGATTCGCGTCGAGCAGGGGTCGGTCCGCTTCGTTGACCGCCGCGCGCGTCCCGAAGGGCTTGTCACCCAACTGCGGGATATCGACATGACCGTGACCAGACAGCGCCTGTGGAAAAAAGGTTATGGCCTGGAGCTGGCCGCTTCAGTGGTCCAGGAGGGAAAACCGGGAAAAGTGGTCCTTGACGGTACACTGCAGGCGGCGGAAAAGGGAAAACCTTTCACCGACACCCGTTTTTCCGGGTCCATCGAGACCTCCGGCCTGGACGGAGGCCGCTTCTGGGACTACTATCGCGCATATGTCCCCATGCAGCGGATCGATGGCAGGCTTGACCTGGACGCGACATTCAACGGCAGGCTTTCCGATTTCACCTCCAGAGGGAAGGCGCGCATTACCGGGCTCCGCTTCGAATACTCGCCCATCTTCCACTCAATCCTCACGCCCAGGGATATGAACTTTTCCTACGAGATGTCGCTGAATCCCAAGGATATCCTGGTCACATCCCTCGAACTGAACGTGGATGCCCTGAAGGTAAAAGGGAGGTGCGCACTGAAGGACATCCGGAGCGGCGACCTGTTCATCGACGCCCACGCCGTCATCGCCCCCTTCCGCTTCGAGGATTTCAAAAGCTACGTCCCTTATGGGGTCATCCCCGACGACGTTTCCCAATACATCGAGCAGCACATCATGGGCGGGACCTATCGCCTCCAGGAAGGAAGCCTGGTGGGCCGGGTCAGCCGCATCGCCCACATGGAAAAGGGCGACAACTACAATGTCCTGCACATCAAGGGAACAGCGGAGAAGGGAATTGTTTCCTATGGCCCCCATGTGCCGACTTTCAATAATATCAAGGGCAATCTGGAGATGCGCGGCAAGGACTTCATCCTCAGCGGCATGAGCGCCAATTTCGGCGGTTCGCCCTTCACCCTGGACGGCAGGATCACGGACTACCCGCTTAATTCGCCATGCGGCTACCCCTTTACCATGACCATGACCCCCCGCGCCCGGGAAATAGCCTGGCTTCTGGGCGGAGAAATGGGGAAAAAGGTGTCTTTCAGCGGGAACTCGACCCTTTTCTTGCAGGGAAGCGGCCCTACCGACAAATATTCCCTGAGCGGGAAATGGGACCTCTCCCCTGCCTCCTACGCATTGCGCGACCAGATGGCCAAGCCCGCCGGACAGCAAAACACCCTCTCCTTCCAGTCCGTCATCAGCGACAAGGGAGTGAATGTCCCGGAATTTCATTATAACCTGGCGCGGATGGCCCTCAGCGGCGACGCCCGGTACCGCTCCGGGGAAAAGAGGCCCCTTTCTTTCAGCGTCAGGTCCAACGAATTTCCCATCCAGGAAGCGGCCCGGCAATTTCCGCGCCTGTGGCGCTACCAGCCGTCCGGAAGTATCCACTTTGCCCTCCGCGGAACCGGCGACGATAGCGCATCGGATCTCTCCCTGGCCGGAGAGGCGTCATTGAAGGGCGTCTCCTTCAAGCCGTCCGATGGATTCAAGCCCATTAGCGCCATCAACGGGACCATTGTCTTCCAGGATGATGCGGTCAAGACTTCAATGCTGACGGCCCGAATAGGAAATTCGCCGGTTACCCTCACCGGTGCCCTGGACGGATTCGAATCTCCGGCGTTTTCAGTGGTATTTTCTTCTCCGATGCTGGACCTGGCGGATTTCGGTCTGAAAGCGAAGGGAAAACAGGCCAGGCTGCAACGTGTCCAGGGCTCGCTATCCCTTCGTGACGGCTCGCTGGCCGTCAGGAACCTGAGAGGTTCCATAAACCGCTCCATCCTGCAAGTAAACGGGACCATCAATGACCCGCGGAATCCCAAGGCGGACCTTAAGGTCAATGCAACCTACCTGGATATGGATGATGTGGCTCTCCTCACCTCCCTGAGCAGGGAACCGGCGGGAAAGGAACCGGCGCCGAAAGTATCCCTCAAGGCAAAGGTCAGGGCTGACGCCGGTAATTTTCACAAGGTTGACTTTCAGAAGCTGAGCTCCGGAATCCACTTCGAACAGGGGATACTGTACCTGGAAGATACGGAATGCCGCATCCTGGGAGGCGCCTTTACCGGAAAGGGGAGGATCGATTTCGGCGCCCCGGATGGTCCGCGTTACCAGGCAACCATCAACCTGAAGAAGATCGCGGCCGACAGGCTTCTTCACGTACTGGGAACAAGCCGGGAACTGACCGGAGCCCTGTCGCTGGAGGGAGAACTGACCGCGAAAGGGGATACCCTGAACGAGATAAAGGCATCATCCCTGGGGAACCTGCGCCTGAACTGCGAGGATGGAAGCGTGCGGAAATTCGCCCTTCTCTCCAAGGTGTTCTCCATTCTCAACGTATCGCAACTGTTCAAATTCCAGTTGCCGGACATGGTCTCCGGTGGCATGCCCTACGACAACATAAAGGCGACCTTCTCCTTCAAGGACGGGGTGGTGAGGACGGACGACCTGTACATAGACAGCGAGGCCATGAACATCTCCCTTGTGGGACAATTCGACCTGGTCAGGGATCAACTGGATGTGACCATCGGCGTGAAACCGCTGCAGACCGTGGACAAGGTGGTAAGCCGCATCCCCATAGCCGGATGGATCCTCACCGGAAAGAGCAAGAGCCTCATCACCACCTATTTCGAGGCCAAGGGAAGCATCGACAATCCGACCGTAAAGAGCATTTCCGCCAAGTCCATGGCCAAGGGCGTGTTCAGCATCTTCAAACGCCTCTTCAGCCTCCCGGCGAAACTGATAACCGATACTGGCGAGGTAATCATAAACCAGTAGGATGACGGGAAACAACCCCACGGCGTGACCGCGTAACACGAATAGTGACGACAACCGCCGGAGATAACTCTGGAAAGGGTATTTACCATGGCAACACCGCCGTTTGCGGTCAGCGAGGCGAAGAACAGGCTTCTACGGGAGATGATGGCCTCCCTTGGGGTCCGGGAAGACGAGATAGCGGAAAGCTTCATCCGTTCATCCGGCAAGGGTGGGCAGCACGTGAACAAGACCTCCTCATGCGTCTATCTGCGTCATCTTCCCACCGGGCTGGAGGTTAAATGCGGGACTGACCGGAGCCAGTCGGTAAACCGGTTTCTCGCCAGAAGAGAGCTGCTGGAAAAGATTGCGAGGTCCAGGGGTGAAAAGACCGCCGGGGATCGGGAAAGGGAAGCGGCCGCCAGAAAAAAGGCCAAGAGGAGGAAAAGGGCAAGGATGAAATACGGAAAGGATAGCGGGGAGGAATGATGGTTCGCGGGGAAGCGGCAAGTACACTGGAATTCGATGTAATACTGAGGGAGATATCCCGCTGGTGCCACAGCGGAGCTTCACGGGAAGCCGTACAGGCCATTCTCCCCCTGTCCGGAGCGGAGGAGATCCAGCGCCGCTTCGGGATGGTCAGGGAGATTCGCGGCCTGACGGCCCAGGGTGTCCCCCTCCGGATTTCCCCATTCGAGGAAGTCTCGCCCATACTGGAAAAGCTGCGCCCCGAAGGAGCGGTACTGGCCCCACTGGAACTGGTCTCCTTTCTTCCGGTTCTGCGCGCCCTTGCCTCCGTGGCGGACCAGATGGGATGCCGTGACGATATCCCGCTCCTGCATGAACTGGCGGGCGGCATCACTGGTTTTTCCGACATCCTCGACCCTCTGGAGCGCTCTCTCGATTCCGAGGGAAACATCCTGGATACCGCCTCCCGGCTCCTCTTCGACATCAGGGCCCGTAAACGGGCCCTGAACGCCAGAATCCGCAAACGCCTGGAAGAGATCGTCCGGGAAAGGGATATCACCGTCTTTCTGCAGGACGACTTCGTCACCCAGCGAGGGGGAAGATGGGTCATCCCGGTGCGCATGGACTCCAAGGGGCAGGTGCCGGGCGTGGTGCACGACGTCTCCAACTCCGGCGAAACCGCTTTCATGGAACCGCTGGAGATAATCGGGCTCGCCAATGAACTGGAAAACCTGTCAGCGGAAGAAAAGGTGGAAGAGATCCGCATCCTGCGTGAGATCTGTGGTTGGATCCGCGAAGACTCATCTGAGATTGCCTCCCAGCAGGCGGCCCTCATCCGCCTGGATGTCCTGAACAGCATCGCCCTGTTCGCCGACTCCCTGGACGCGAGGGCCCCGATCATTGGCCGCGACCTCACCCTTAAACTGGTTGGAGCGCGCCACCCGATCCTGATGCTTCTCCGGCGCGCGGAAGGCCTCCCACGCATTGTGCCCCTGGATCTGTCCTTGGGCGGAGACGACCAGGTCATGGTGATAACCGGACCCAACGCGGGAGGAAAGACCATCGCCCTGAAGACGGCGGGCCTTCTTCTCCTCATGGCCCTCTCCGGAATCCCGGTTCCCGTTGACGAGACATCCGTTTTCCCTCTCATCGACAGTCTCCTGACGGATATAGGGGACGAACAGTCCATTGAGAACAGCATGTCCACCTTCTCCGCCCATGCGGCCAATATCTCCCGCATCCTGCGCGGTTCAGGGAAGAGAAGCGTGGTCCTCCTTGATGAACTTGGCACCGGGACGGAGCCGGTCCAGGGGGCGGCCCTTGCCTGTTCGGTGCTCCAGGAACTGCGGGAAGCGGGCGCCCTGGTGATCGCCACCACCCACCTCACCGACATCGTCGGTTTCGTGCATCGCCAGGACGGCATGGTCAACGCCTCCATGGAATTCGACCGGGAGAGCTTCACCCCTCTCTACAGGCTGAAACGTGGAGAACCGGGCCAGTCCCACGCCCTGGAGATTGCCCGGCGCTACGGTCTGCCGGATGCGGTAATCCAGCGGGCACAGGCGATGATCGGAAAAATGGAGTCGGAGTTCCATGCCCTCCTGGACGACCTGAAGTCACAGCGCATGAAATATGACGAGACCCTGAACGATCTGGGAAAACGGGAGCGCCTCCTGGCGGAACGGGAACGGCTACTGGAAGAGCGGCGCGCGGGATGGGACCGGGAACGGCGTGACACCCTGGAAAAGGCGTACCGCGAGGCGCGCGATATCGTCTCCTCGGTGAAGCGGGAGGCAAACGCCATCCTGGAAGAAGCGAAAAAGGAGCGGAGCCGCTCCTCCATGAAAAAGCTGGTCGCCGTCGAGGAAAGGGTGGAGGAAAAGCTCCGGGAGATGGATGTGGAGTCATACATCTCACTTGATGAGGTTCAGGAGGGAGACACGGTGTTCGTCCGCTCCATCGGCTTTGACGCTGTCGTGCGCGGCCTGGACCCGAAGTCGAACCGCATCCGTCTTCAGGCCGCGGGCAAGGATCTGGAGGTGAGCCTTGCGGACATCGGCAAGAGGACGGGCGTCGCGCCCAAACCATCTAAGCGTCTGAAAAAAAAAGAAGAGGCAAGAGAAGAGACCCCCATGCAACTCCACCTCATCGGCCTGCGCGTGGAGGACGCCATCAAGAAACTCGAACCATTCCTCAACCACGCTTCCCTTGACGGCATCGGCGAGGCGCGTATCATCCACGGCAAGGGAACCGGCGCGCTCATGCGTGGCGTGCGGGAATACCTGGACGGGCATCCACTGGTGGAATCGTTCCGGGACGGCGAGCCCTTCGAAGGGGGCGGCGGGGTGACGGTGGTTAGGATTAAGTGATTAGTGAAAAGTGAAAAGTGAAAAGTGAAAAGTCGCTGGAAACACTCACCCTCCCTTGATGGGAGGGGGTTGGGGGAGGGTGAAAAGGTGAAAACGCGCTATTTTGACACCTTCCCCCCTCTCCCTAGCCCTCTCCCGCTGGGAGAGGGATTGATCAGTATCCCTTCTCCCTGAGGGAGAAGGTGCCCCGAAGGGGCGGATGAGGGGGAGCTTGACGTCCTGCAAAAAGCTAACCGGACACCGATGGTTAAAAGTGGGAAATTTGCCGTTATGAGGATTTATATTGTCGCTGCCATGGCGGAAAACCGGGTCATCGGGGACGGACAGTATATCCCTTGGGACCTGCCAGATGATCGGAGGAGGTTTCGGGAGATTACCTGGGGCCATCCCGTCATCATGGGGAGAAAGACCTTTGAAAGTCTGCCCGGACCCTTGCCCGGACGGAAAAATATCGTCCTGACCAGAGACCCGGGATATCGGCCGGCCGGATGCAGCGTGGCCCATGATCCGGCAAGCGCCCTGCGCCTGGCCGGGAATTGCGGCCAGGTTTTCATCTGCGGCGGCGAGGAGGTGTACCGTGAGTTCCTGCCCCAGGCGGACGGGATATTCCTGACCTTAGTTCACGGGGACTTTGCCGGCGCCGCCTCATTTCCCGAAATACCCCCGGATTTTACAGTTACAGCATGTGAACAGGTCCAGGCGCCGATCCCTCACACCTTTTTCGTGTACGCCAGAAAACCGGAAAATTCCCCGTAATACAGAAACAGTTCCCGCCCGCCATTCCCCTCTTCTTCTATGCGCCTTCCATGACCCTTCTCACATAGGCGTCCACATCGAACTTCTTGCGGCACCCCCGCAGGGTCATGGAGCGGACCTTTCCGTATACGGGGCGTTCCGGCCAGGGCCGGTCGTGCACGCCGCCGATGCTCCAGGCGATCCCGGCATACCCGTTGGGATCGCGCCCGTCCAGCTCATAGCGATCGTTCAGGCAGATGGCCGTTTCCAGCGCCTCCTCGGGAGAGGCGCTCCACTCCAGGATCTTTTTTGCCCAGTACATCCTCAGGTAGCCATGCATCTTTCCGGTTCGGACCATCTCCACCTGAGCCGCGTTCCAGAGCGGATCATGGGTTTCGGCCCCTTCCAGCCTCTCCCTGTCGTAAAGGTATGAGCGCGGGTCGTTCCGGTGGCGTTCCAGGGTCTCCCGCGCCCATGGCGGAAAAGAGTCGATATGGTCATAGCAGGGCGTATGCAGACAGAAATTGTCGGCCAGCTCCCTGCGCACGATCAGCTCTTCAAGAAAGGCCTCCAGGGCCTGGAGGTTGTCGTCGAACAGTTGCGCCTCCAGCGCGGCCCGCTGGGGCGCCAGGTGGCCGAAGTGGAAGTATGGGGAAAGATTGGACTGGCCTGCGCCGTTGGGATCGTTCCTGAGTCCGTAGCGGGAGGAGAGGCGATTTTCCAGGAAGTCCCGCAAGGCGCGCAGGGCGGCCCGTTCTCCAGGTTCCAGCCAGGAGACCTCACCCACTGAACGGTCCACCCCCAGTTCTTTCCCGACCTTCTCCCATGCGATACGCCGGAACGGTCCCTTCCAGGGAAAAGGATGATCTTCCAGGGGAGGAAAGCCGGTCAGAAACAAGGGAAGCGACTTTCTCACCTTGGGACGAAAGGTGTACGCGCCGAACTCGCGCTTCGGAGAGGCGACCGGACAGGGAATGATGTTATGGGCGTCCACAACGTCAAAGGGGATCGTTATCCTTTCCGCGACCCGTCGTTCCCACTCACGTTTTATGCGTAAAGGGCTGAAGTCGGTGATCAGGCGGGAAACACCCTGCTCCAATACAAAGCGGGGGATCTCTTCAACCGGGTCACCGGCCAGAAGGTGAAAAGGGATACCCTTGGCCCATAGACACGCGGCCACCTCCTCCAGTCCCTTCAGCATGAAACCGTAGTGACGGATGGTCGCGCCCAGATAATCGGGGATAAGGCAGAACACCACGCCAAGGGGGCATTTCCGTTCCAGGGCCCATTCGCTGGCATGGAGCAGAGCCCAGTTGTCGGACGAACGCTGATCCCGGCTCATCCAGTACAGCACGGGACCGCCGGCCTGCTCTCCCTCGCGGATCGTTTCTATCCTCATGGGGTTCATACAAAGTCTCCTCACAATTCAGGGTTGCATGCAAAAAGGTCCGGCGTGACGGGCGGCGGACAATTTCCTCCCGAATTTTTTTGTTTAAGCATGCTCACAACCGGATATACTTTTCCATATTACTTTCATTGAGGAGGAAATCCATGGCCAATGTACCGCGGGAGAAGGTTGAAGGGGTTAAAAGCGCCTTTCGGAGGGCGCTGCCGAAGATGTTCGGCGCACTGTTTCTCATTCTGGCATTCTTCCTGTTTCTGAATCCGTTCGTCATCATCGGCGCGGGCGAACGGGGCGTTGTACTCAATTTCGGCGCGGTCTCACCGACGGTCCTGGGTGAAGGTCTGCATCTGCGGATTCCCATCATGCAGAAAATCAAGAAGATGGACGTGAAGGTGCAGAAATCCCAGACCGACGCCGAGGCTGCCTCCAAAGACCTGCAGGAGACATACTCCACCATAGCCCTCAACTTTCACATCCTGCCGGAAAAGGTGAACGTGATCTACCAGAAGCTGGGAACCGATTTCAAGGAGCGGATTATCGACCCGGCGGTGCAGGAGGTGGTAAAGGCGGTCACGGCAAGGTACACGGCCATGGAAGTCATCACCCAGCGGGAAAAGGTCCGTACAGAGATACGCGACATGCTGAAACAGAGGCTGATGGTCTACAACATCATCGTGGACGACTTCTCCATCGTAAACTTCAAGTTTTCCAACCAGTTTTCCCAGGCCATCGAGCAGAAGCAGACCGCCGAGCAACTGGCGTTCAAGGCCCAGCGGGACCTGGAAAGGATCAAGATTGAGGCGGAGCAGAAGGTGACCCAGGCGCGGGCCGAAGCGGAGGCTCTGCGGCTGCAGAAGGAGAACGTGACACCCGGTCTGGTAAAGCTGCGTCAGATTGAAGCGTCATTGAAGGCCATTGAAAAATGGGACGGGCGCATGCCCAAGGTGGCGGGAAACTCGATTCCCTTTATCGATGTAAAGAGCCTGGACAAGGAATAATGTGCTGGAAGATTCGGGGCGATTCGTTAATCGCCCCGTGAAGTCAACGAAATACGTTCGCGGCGGCAAGCCCCTACAGCTTCACCCCCATGTAATCCGCCACGGTGTGGATGTCCTTGTCGCCCCGGCCGGAGAGGCATACCACGATGGTCTTGTCCTTCGGCAGGGTCGGCGCCAGTTTCAGGACATGGGCAATGGCGTGGGACGATTCCAGGGCCGGGAGGATGCCTTCCTCCTGGGTAAGGATCCGGAACCCCTCCATGGCCTCGTCGTCGGTGATGGAGACGTATTCGGCGCGGCCCGTATCCTTCAGCCAGGCGTGCTCCGGCCCGACTCCCGGGTAGTCTAGCCCAGCGGAGATGGAATGGGCGAAAGCTATCTGGCCGTTGTCGTCCTGAAGCAGATAGGTCTTGTTGCCGTGCAGCACACCCACCCGGCCCGCGCACAGGGGCGCCGCGTGTTTCCCCGAGTCGATGCCGAAGCCGGCAGCCTCGACGCCTATCATCCGCACCTCCATGTCGTCCAGGAAGGGATAGAAGAGACCGAGGGAATTGCTGCCTCCGCCGACGGCCGCCACCAGCACGTCAGGCAGCCTTTTTTCCGCCCGTTCGTGCTGCACCTTTGCCTCGCGGCCGATGACCGACTGGAAGTCGCGCACCATCATCGGGTAGGGATGGGGGCCCGCTGTGGTGCCGATGACGTAGAAGGTGTCTTTCACGAAGGTGACCCAGTTGCGGATGGCCTCGTTCATGGCGTCCTTGAGGGTGGCGGTGCCCGCCGTGACCGAGGTAACCTTGGCGCCCAGAAGCTTCATGCGGAACACATTCAGGGACTGGCGGTGGATGTCCTCCTCTCCCATGAAGACCTCGCATTCCATGCCGAAGAGCGCGGCAATAGTAGCCGTGGCCACTCCGTGCTGTCCGGCGCCGGTCTCGGCGATGACCCGCTTCTTCCCCATGCGCTTCGCCAGCAGCCCCTGGCCGATGGTGTTGTTGATCTTGTGGGCGCCGGTGTGGTTCAGGTCCTCCCGCTTCAGGTAGATCTTCGCCCCGCCGAGCCTCCTGGTCAGCTTCTCCGCATAGTAGAGGGGATTGGGTCTTCCCACATACTCCCGCATGTAGTACGCGAACTCCTCTTTGAACTCTCGGTCGTTCTTATAGTGGGCATAGGCCTTTTCCAGTTCGGTCAGGATCGGCATCAGCGTCTCCGGCACGTATTTGCCGCCGTACTGCCCGAAATGTCCGGATTTGTCAGGTAACTTCATTCTTCCTCCACGTATATGGCGTTACGGAACTCTACAGTCCCTTCGCCCTTCTGATCAGCTCCACAACCTTGGCATGATCCTTCCTGCCCGGCGAGACCTCCACCCCGCTGGAGACGTCGATGGCATAGGGTTCCACCGTCTCCACGGCCTTTCGGACATTCTCCGGCTTGAGGCCGCCCGCTAGGATGATGGGCCCGAACTGTCTGGCAATCCGCGCGGTCTCCCAGTTGAAGGTAAGGCCGGTGCCGCCGTAGGCGCCAGGCGCATAGGCGTCGAGCAGGTATCCGGCAACGGAATAGATCCTGATGGCCTCGATGCTGGTGATGTCGCGGACACGGAAGGCCTTGACCACCGTATGCCTGATGCCGGCGCAGAATTGCGGAGTTTCATCACCGTGGAGCTGTACCACATTGATGCCGCACCGTTCTACCACGCTTTCGATGAAGCTGGCGGGATTGTTGACGAACACCCCTGATGTGACCACGTAGGGGGGGAGCTTCCTGATGATCCGCTCCGCGGTTTCAACGGAAACGCAGCGGGGGGAAAGGTCGTAGAAAACGAAGCCGAGGGCGTCAGCCCCTGCTTCGACCGCCTGGAGCGCGTCGTCCTCGTTCGTTATGCCGCAAATCTTGACTTTTATCACGGTAAATCCTTTTCATCCGCAGAGTCGCCGGATTGAGGTAAAGGCATGCAGCATGCGCAATCCGCGAACTCTGTTGATGATGTCTCTCCAAGGATAACCCGCAGCTTCGCGCCGATGTCCGGTTCCTGCATCAGCGCTTCGCCGATGAGAAAGGCCCGCGCGTCGGCGGCGCGCAGGCGAAGTATGTCGGCGCGGGTGTTGATGCCGCTTTCGGCAACCGGAAAGCGGTCGGACGGCATCAGGGCACACAGCCTTTCCGTTGTCCCAAGGTCGGTGACAAAGGTTCGCAGGTCGCGGTTGTTGACGCCGATAAGGCGACAGTCGGTCTCCAAGGCCGTTTCCAGCTCGCTCTCGTCGTGGACCTCCAGGAGCACGTCGAGGGAAAGGTCGCGGGCGATGGCGATGAAATCCCGCAACCGGGAGCGATCAAGCATGGCGGCAATCAGCAGCACGGCATCGGCGCCTGAGGCGCGCGCCTCAAGAATCTGGTAGTCGTCAAAGATGAAATCCTTTCGCAGCAAGGGGATGTTCACCGCGCCGCGGATGCGGGTCAGATAGTCGAGCCGGCCGAGGAAAAAATGTTCGTCGGTAAGGACCGAAAGGCAGGCGGCCCCGTTTTTTTCATAGATTCCGGCGATTGCTACCGGATCAAAGTCGGCCCGGATGACTCCCTTGCTGGGGGATCCCTTTTTCACCTCGGCGATGACCGGGGTTCGTCCCGCCTCGTCCACCCGCTTCAGGGTATCCCGGAAACCGCGCACCGGCGGCGCATCCGCACACCTGGCCTTCAGGTCGGCAAGGGGAACGAGGGATCTGGCGGACGCCAGCTCATCCTTCTTGTAGTCAACGATTCTCTGTAATATATCCGGGGTGCCGCTCATGAACGGATTCCGCCCTTTCCTTTTCGAAGATGGTCCACAGCTCCAGTTCAAGCTCCGGCAACACTATAAGCATCATGGTCTCATCCCAGCCGAATACGTCCGGCTGGCCGTAACCGCCATCGGCCAGGGTCAGTCGCTCCAACGTCTCGTTGAGGGGGTCGAGGACGATGTATTCGCGAACGCCGAAGCGCTCATAGAGGGCCTTTTTCTCCCGCCTGTCCTTCCGCCCGGTAGAAGGCGACAGTATCTCGATGACCAGATCGGGCGGGCCCTGAATATTGGCTTCGGTTATCTTTCCCTGATCGCAGACAACCAGCAGATCCGGCTGAACCACGTTATGTTCGTCAAAAACCACGTCGGTGGGAGCGAGAAATGGCGTACAGCTCTTCCCCGCCAGATACGAAGATATACACAGATGAAGGTTACCCAGAATCCTCTGATGTCTGGTTGTCGGCGCCGGGGTCATGTTATAGGGGAGGCCGTCGATAAGCTCCCAACGCTGGTCATCGTCCCACGTGCAATACTCCGCGTAGGTGAAACGCCTCCCCGTATCTTCCGCAAGAGGTCCCATGTCCGCCTCCTCGAACTACTCGTTAGTCATGGCCGCCAGTTTCTCCAGTTGCGCCAGCGCGCGGCCGGTATCGATGGCATCGGCTGCCATGCGCAATCCTTCCGCCGGGTCACCCGCCTTTCCCGCCGCAACAAGGCCGAAGGCCGCGTTAAGGAGGACGATGTCTCGTTTCGGCCCCCTTTCGCCCGAGAGGACCCCTCTTACGATGGCGGCGTTGGCCGCTGCGTCCCCGCCGCGAAGTTCGGCCATGGAACACCGGGGAAGCCCCAGTTCCTCCGGTCCGAAGAGACGGGAATTTACGCCATCCGGGGTTACCTCGGCAATCCGCGTCTCGGTTGTCAGGGTAATCTCATCCATTCCATCCAGCCCGTGGACCACGAAGCCCCGCTTGCAGCCGAGCTTTCTCAGCACCTGGGCCAGCTTTTCCGTGAGCTCTTCCCGATAGACGCCGAGCACCTGGCACTGGGCCCCGGCAGGATTGGTCAACGGGCCGAGGATATTGAAGATGGTGCGGATGCCGATCTCCCTTCGAGGTCCGATGGCATGCTTCATTGCGCCGTGCAGGGCCGGCGCGAACAGGAAGCCGATGCCGATCTCGCCGATGCACCGCTCCACTGTTTCCGGGGTTACATCCAGGTTCACACCCAGGGCCTCCAGAACATCGGCGCTGCCGCAGGTGGATGAAACGGACCGGTTGCCGTGCTTGGCCACCTTGACGCCGCAGGCTGAGACCACGAAGGCAACGGTGGTGGAAACGTTGAAGGTGTTGGTGCCGCTGCCACCTGTGCCGCAGGTGTCGAGAATCGTCTCCAGGTCCAGGTTGATGTCATCCCGATCCAGGCCAAGGACGTTCCTGCCCACGCGGATATAGGTAGCGCGATCCCGCATGACCCTGGCCGCGCCGGTGACCTCCTCCACCGTCTCACCCTTCATGCGGAGCGCGGTGATAAAGGCCGCGGTCTGGGCCGGCGTGGTTTCCCCGGACATGATCTGGTCCATGACCTCGATCATTTCCGGCTCGGTCAGGTTTTCCCGTTCAACGACTCTCGCGATGGCTTTTTTGATCATCCGTCCCCCCTGCTCAGCTCAAGAAAATTCCGCAACAGGTCCATCCCCCCGACAGTGAGGATGGATTCGGGGTGGAACTGCACCCCCCAGATGGGCAGTTCCCGATGGGCGAGGCCCATGATTTCACCGTTTTCCACCCATGCGGTCACTTCCAGACAGTCGGGAAGCGTGGAACGCTCTACAATCAGCGAGTGGTATCGGGTCGCCTCGAAGGGGTTGGGAAGGCCCTTGAACAGGCCCTTTCCGTCATGGTGGATAGGTGAGGTCTTGCCGTGCATCAGGGAGATGCTCCTCACCACATTGCCGCCGAAGGCCGCGCCGATTGCCTGGTGGCCGAGACAGACTCCCAGGAGGGGAATCCTGCCGGCGAAGCGGCGGATAGCCTCAACGGATATGCCGGCCTCGCTGGGCGAGCAGGGACCGGGCGAAACCACGATCCTCGCCGGCGCCATGGCCTCGATCTCGTCCAGGGTAATCCGGTCGTTCCGGTGAACCGCGACATTCTCGCCGAGCTGGCCGAAATACTGGACCAGGTTGTAGGTGAAAGAGTCGTAGTTGTCGATCATCAACAGCATGGCGTCTCCACTTTCAAGGCATCGGCAACCAGCGACTTCACCCTCTCCACAGCCTCCGCAACGGGGAGGAGCGCAACCTCGCCCGTCTTCCGATCCTTCAGTTCCACGTTCCCCTGCGCCAGGTTCTTGCTCCCCACCACGATACGCAGCGGGATGCCGATGAGGTCCGCGTCCTTGAACTTGAAGCCGGGCCGCTCGTCCCGGTCGTCCAGCAGGACCTCGACCCCTGCGCCGGCGAGTTGCCCGTAGATCTGTTCCGAAGCTTCCCTGACCGGCTCCTCCTTGATGTTGAGGGCGGAGATGATGCAGTGGAACGGCGCGATGGGGATGGGAAAGATGATGCCGTTCCCGTCGTGGTTCTGTTCGATGCAGGCGGCCACGGTGCGGCCGATGCCGATGCCGTAGCACCCCATGAAGATGATCTGCTCCTTGCCGTCGGCATCCAAGTAGGTAGCCTTGAGGGCCTTGGAATATTTGATCCCCAGCTTGAAGACGTGCCCCACCTCTATGCCGCGCCACATCTCCAGAACGCCTCCCTCGCAGCGGGGGCAGGCGTCGCCGTGGACCACGTTGCGGATATCGGCGAAAGCCGTAGCCCGGAAATCCCGTTCAAGGTTCACGTTCTTCAGGTGAAGGTCCTTCTCGTTGCCGCCGGTGATGGCGTTCTTCATGGCCCTGACGGCCAGGTCCGCCACGATCTTCACCTTCAGCCCCACCGGACCCGCGAACCCCACCGGAGCGCCGGTGACCTTGGTGACCACCTCGTCGCCGGCCATTTCCAGGTCGGCGCAACCGAGGGCGTTCTTCAGCTTTATCTCGTTCAGTTCGTGATCGCCGCGCACCAGCGCAACCACCGGCTCGCCGTCGGCCAGGAGGACGAGGGTCTTGATCATGGACGCCGCATGGACACCCAGAAATTCCGAAACCTCCTCGATGGTCCGCTTTTCCGGCGTGGCCACCCGCTCCAGGGGGCGGGGGTCGGCGTGCTCCACCGCCTCAATGGGCCGGGATTCGGCCTTCTCCACGTTGGCCGCGTATTCGCAGACCGTACACGAAACGATGGCGTCCTCGCCCGAATCGGCCAGCACCATGAACTCGTGGGAGGAAGAGCCGCCGATGGAGCCGGTGTCGGCCTCCACGGCGCGGAACCGGAGGCCGCAGCGTTCGAAGATGCGGCGGTAGGCCTGGTACATCTTCTCGTAGGAGAGGTCTGCCGCGTCACCGTCCACGTCAAATGAATAGGCATCCTTCATGATAAATTCGCGGCCGCGCATCAGACCGAAGCGGGGACGGATCTCGTCGCGGAACTTGGACTGGATCTGGTAGAGATTGACCGGCATCTGGCGGTAGCTCTTCACCTCCCGCCGCACCAGGTCGGTGACCACCTCCTCGTGGGTGGGTCCGAGGCAAAATTCCGCGTCCTTGCGATCCTTGATGCGGAGCAGTTCCCTGCCATACTGTTCCCATCGCTCCGACTCCTGCCACAGTTCGGCCGGGATCACGCCGGGCATCAGGATCTCGATGGCGCCGGCCCGGTTCATCTCCTCGCGCACGATGTTCTCAACCTTGCGGATGGAGCGAAGCCCCAGGGGAAGATAGTTATAGATGCCGGCCGCCAGTTTCCGAATCATGCCGGCCCGCAGCATCAGCTGGTGGGATATCACCTCCGCGTCGGCGGGGGTCTCTTTTACGGTGGGGATGAAATACTGGGAATAGCGCATGGATTGTTCCTTGTTTTATTTTTTTCCGTCCGAGCTGTCCGACCGGTCAGACAACCAAGCCTTTGCCATCTTTTCCACTTCTTCGACCAGGGCATCGGCCAATACACTCTCCGGGACCTTCCGGACAATCTCTCCGCGCCGGAACAGGAGACCTTCACCCCTGCCGCAGGCAATACCGGCATCCGCCTCCCGCGCCTCGCCGGGTCCGTTCACCACACACCCCATGACCGCAACGGTCAGGGGCTCGACAATCTTCCGCAGTCGACGCTCCACCTCTTCCGCAACGGGTATGAGGTTAACCTGACAGCGGCCGCAGGTCGGGCAGGAAACCAGATTGACGCCCCTTTGCCTCAGGCCCATGGCCTTGAGAATGCCGTAGGCGACCCGGACTTCATCAACAGGGTCTCCGGTCAGAGAAACCCGCATGGTGTCGCCTATCCCTTCCGAGAGCAGGATGCCGAGGCCGACAGATGATTTGATGGTCCCGGAAAAGGTAGTGCCCGCCTCGGTGACGCCGATGTGCAGCGGATAGTCGACCC
>CAZFCG010000033.1:24705-33194 GCA_964517595.1 uncultured Geobacter sp.
AAGTTCGCGCGCATCTGCGGCGCGATCGACCGGCGGGAGAGGAGACGGTAGGCTTCCACGGTCTTCATCACGTCCGATGCCTTAAGCGATATCTTGATCTGGTCGTAACCGATATCCTCCAGGATACGCACATGCCCCAATGCCGACTCCACCATGGCTTCGGCCGTGGGATGTCCGTATTGCTCCAGCAGTTCCTTTTCCAGCGAGCCGGCATTGACCCCGATGCGGATGGGAACAAGGCGGTCCGAAGCGGACTTCACCACCTCGGCCACCTTCCACTTCTCGCCAATATTACCCGGATTTATTCGCAGCCCGTCCACACCCGCTTCCAGGGATTTAAGGGCCAGGCGGTAATCGAAATGTATGTCCGCGATGAGAGGGACAGGGCTGGAAGACTTAATCTTTCCAAGGGCCTGCGCCGCATCCATATCAGGCACGGCGCACCGCGCCAGCTCGCAACCCGCCTCGGCCAGAGCATGTATCTGGGCAGTGGTGGCGGCAATATCGCGAGTATCTGTATTGCACATGGACTGGACCGCGCAGGGCGCGCCTCCGCCCACAAACACATTTCCAACCCGGATCTGTCTGGTTAATTTTCTCATAACGGCACATACTAGCGAACGTAGGGGAAAAAAGTCAAGGCGGCTTTCGTAAAATCACGGGGTTTCACGACGCGCCCGAAGGAAACCGACGTCGGATTCCATACAATCGAGTTCAGGCGCAGCACGCCAACGAAAACTTCCGAAAACCCAAAGAGCCTTCCAAATGCCTTGACAAAGGCAAAACATTAAAACTAGAATTGTAAATTTCGTTGTTGATTCAATAATTTTCACTGAAACAACTATCCTCCTCCGGTTTTGGCAACAACATCGGAGTTAAAAAGATAACCATTTTCCAAGAAAGAGGTCCGCGAAAAGTGACCTGGAAAGCAATAGGCATATTCGATTCGGGCGTCGGAGGATTGACCGTACTGAAAGAGGTCATGAAGGCGCTCCCCCAGGAAGACACCATTTACCTAGGTGACACCGCACGGGTACCCTACGGAACGAAGTCTCCCGAAACCGTAACCCGGTATTCCATGGAAATTACCTCGTATCTTGTGAACAGGGATATCAAGCTCCTCGTTGTAGCATGCAATACAGCATCGGCACTTTCCCTGGATGAACTGCGCAAATGCTTCTCCATTCCCATTGTAGGGGTTATCGAACCTGGCGCACGGCGCGCCGCCTCCACGACAAAAACAGGAAAGATCGGTGTCATCGGCACGGAAGCCACCATCAGAAGCAGCGCATACACAAAAGCCATCAAACGGATCAATCCGGAGATTGAGGTAATAAACCGCGCATGCCCTTTGTTCGTTCCGCTGGCTGAAGAAGGATGGGTCGACAACGAGGTGGCCCGTCTCACCGCTGAAACCTACCTGAGCGGACTGAGAAACGAAGGGGTAGACACCCTGGTTCTGGGGTGCACCCATTACCCCATACTGAAAGACACCATATCACGTATAATGGGAACAGGCGTTCACCTGGTAGACTCGGCGGAAGAAACCGCTCGCACGGTAACCTCCATACTCCGCAAGTCAGGACTGATTCGTCCGCCGTCCGAAAGGGGAAATCACCACTACTTCGTAACCGATGTTCCCGCCGGTTTCATAAAGGTCGGAAATCGTTTTCTCGACGGCAGCCTGGAGGACGTGCGCCAGGTAAATCTTGAGAAAGAGGGGGTCCTGAAAAGCCAATGAAAGGAGAACGGAAAAACAGGCAGATCAGCGGCAGGAATCTTTTGATGGCCGCCTTCCTGATTGCGGCGCTCATCCTTGGATCGTTGATGCTGCAAAAGTATCTGGCAAGCCATTCTCCCTCACCACTCCCCGCCAGACAACCCGTCGAGGGAACCGCTTCAGTAGCTCTCTTCTTCGCCTCGCCCGATTCAGGCGCACTTGTCCGGGAAACGAGAAACATACGCATATGTGACGGTGAACAATCAGTATGCGTCAGGGAAGTTCTGGAGGAATTGGCCAACGGACCCATCGGGGACCTGGCGCCCACCCTCCCCTCCAACAGTATTTTCCGCTCCGTCACGATTAACGGTGACACCGCTGTTATAAATATGGGAAAAGAATTTATCGAAGGACTGCCCCAAGGGAGTTCCGCCGAGATTGCCGCCGCCTACTCTATCGTCAACACGGTATCCCTCAACTTCCCTGCCATTAAAAGAGTGAAATTCCAGGTTGAAGGTCTGGATGCAACCACCTTCCGCGGCCATCTGGATCTGCGCAGACCTCTGGAACCTGATTTCAAGAAGGAAGAGATGCGGGGCTAGAGATTCAACTCAGAGAACTCTCGGGACAAATCCCGAACTATCCAATTGGAGGACACTATCAAATGAAAACCCCTTTTCTGGATGCCATCAGGGAAAGAGTCCTGGTTCTGGACGGCGCCATGGGTACAATGCTCCAGGAGCGGGGCCTGAAGGCCGGACAATCACCGGAAGAGCTCAATCTGACAATGCCGGAAGTAGTCAGGGAGGTACACAGGGCATATCTCCTTTCAGGGGCCGAAATTATCGTTACCAACACTTTTGGCGGAAACCGCGAAAAGCTCTCCCACTATGTCCTTGAGGCTCAACTGGACGAGATCAACCGGGCAGCGGTTAAACTGGCCAGGGAAGCAGCCGGAGAAAATGCCTATGTGGCGGCTTCCATGGGTCCGACCGGACGTTTCGTGGAACCGGTGGGAGACATACCTTTTGACCGGATGGCGGCCATCTACCGGGAACAGGCCCGGGTGCTCATCGATGCAGGAACGGACCTGATCACCCTGGAGACATTCCTCGATATAAAAGAGATACGGGCGGCAATCATCGCAATCAGGGAAATCAGCGCAGATATCCCGATCATTGCCATGCTTACCTTTGACGATAAAGGACGGGGCGTTCTCGGCACACCTCCGGAATCCGCCGCTATTACCCTGGAAGCGGCCGGGGCGGATATCGTCGGCGCCAACTGCGGCCTCGGTGTGGACGGAATATATAAAATACTTCGCGCCATGCGCAAGGTAACATCGTTGCCCCTCATTTCCCAAGCCAACGCGGGACTTCCGATACTCAAGGAAGGTAAGACCATCTTTCCCGCCACACCCGAGGAGATGGTCGCATATCACGATCGCCTGCTGGACCTTGACGTCAGGGTCATCGGCGGATGCTGCGGCACCACCCCGGCGCACATCAGGGCAATGCGCGATGCCTTGAACGGCAAGAACCGTCCCTTATCCCGTTCATCAAGAACAACAGATACGGCCTACCTGTCAAGCCGCTGCGGATACACCGCTATCGGCCTCGGCTATCCGGCCGCCGTCATAGGCGAGAGGATAAACCCCACCGGCAAAAAGGGTTTCGCCGCGGAGCTCAGGGAAGGAAAGGTATCCTATATCCGCCGCGAAGCAATGGAGCAGACCGAAGCAGGCGCGACCCTCCTCGACATTAACGTCGGCACGCCCGGCATTGACGAGCCGGCAACCATGGAGCAGGCGGTATTCTGCGTAACAGGAGCGGTAACCGTCCCCATTGTTCTTGATTCCTCCAACCCCGAGGCGTTGGAGCGTGGCCTGAAGGCGGTTGACGGCAAAGCCCTCGTCAATTCAGTCTCTGGCGAGGAAAAGAGCATCAAGCGTGTCCTGCCCCTGGTAAAAAAATACGGAGCGGCCGTGATTGGGCTTACACTTGATGAAACGGGAATCCCGGCAACCGCTGAGGAGAGGCTCAGAGTCGCGGAAAGGATCGTGGCTGCCGCTCAAAATCTTGGAATACCCCTGGAGAACATCTTCATCGATTGTCTGGCCCTGACCGTCAGCGCCGAACAGAAACAGGCAATGGAAACCCTCAGGGCCATTCGGGGTGTAAAGGAAAAGCTTGGAGTAAAAACGGTTCTGGGTGTAAGCAATATCTCTTTCGGCCTTCCCTGCCGCTCTCTCATCTCCTCCACATTCCTGGCAATGGCCTTGGAAGCCGGTCTGGACGCGGCAATCATCAACCCCAAGGAGAAGGCCATGATGGATTCATGGCGCTCAGCAATGGTACTGCTGTGCAAAGACCTTCGCGCGGAAGCCTATATCGAGGCATATGGAAACAGAACTTCCCCTGAAACCAGCCCGTCAGCAGCGGACACAACGGGGAACGACATCAGAGACAGACTGGCGCGAGCGGTAATTAACGGAGATCGGGAGAACATCCTGGCCCTTGTCGAGCAGGCATTCAGCGAAGGGCTGGCGCCCGCCCAGATAAGCAATGAAGCCCTCTTGCCCGGACTGGAAGAGGTAGGGCGGCGCTTTGAAAGAAACGAGTTCTTCCTTCCCCAGGTGATGTTGTCCGCAGAAACCATGCAGACCGCCTTTTCCCGCCTGAAAAGGGAGATGAAACAGGAATCCATGGAAACCCTGGGCAGAATCCTTATGGCTACCGTTGAGGGCGACATCCATGACATAGGCAAGAATATCGTCTGCACCCTTCTGGAAAACCACGGCTTCGAGATAATCGATCTCGGGAAAAATGTTCCGGCCGGAAGGATAATTGCCGAGGCAAGGGAACGGAAGGTTGACGCAGTGGGCCTTTCAGCCCTTATGACAACGACCATGGCTGAAATGGAAAATGTAATAAACAAGCTCAGGGACGAGGGCATCAAAGCCTTTACCATGGTTGGAGGGGCAGTGGTCACACAGGAGTACGCCGCGGAAATAGGCGCTGATCTCTATGCAAAGGATGCCATGGAAGCGGTTGTAAAAATTAAAAAACTGCTCGGTAAAACAGCCTGATAAGGTGATTGGGAACAGGTTTTCCACTTGCATCAATCAGTACGTCATGCTACTTTTTGCAAAATCAATTTTTATCAATGTTCATTCAGGAGCAGTATCAATAAAACAAACCGTGAGCGGGAATCACTATGGTACCAGGATACAACCATAACATCCTATATAAAGGCGTGTCTTTTCATATCCAGACCGAGGACAGCGGCTCCGGCAAACCACTCATAACTACCCTCCTTTACAGGGACGGCACCATAATCGCCTCAAAAAAAACCGACTACTCCGACATTCTGAAGGTCGAGATGCTGGAAAAGGTAGTTGAAGATCTCATGAAGGAGCAGCACAAGGAGATACTTCGACGACTGAAATCCGGAGAATACGACAACAGGGCCTTCCCATCCGGCGCGCCGGCTGACGCCGCTCCGGAAGATACTGAATGCGCCCCGATTCCTTCACGAGATGAATCAGAGAGACCGAAAAAGCAGGTGTTGAGCCTCGACGAAATGATTCTTGAATACCTTTTACCCAAGCAAGACTGACAGACCCCATGAAAGGCTGATGAATGTACGAAAATGTTTTTGAGATACCCATGCCCGCCGAAGACGACCCGCCTTTCGAACTGCCGGGCTGGATTGCCTGCGCGCCGTTTGAAGAATATCTAGGCATGCGCATCGATGAAGCGGAAAACGGCAGGGCTGTCCTTACCATGCCTTTTCTTGTAAAGCTCGCTCAAGGAAAAGGCCTGATGCACGGTGGCGCCGTTACTTCTCTGGCCGATACCGCGGTGGCAATGGCCATAAAAAGTCTCCTGCCGGCTGGCTCCCATTTCGTAACAATGGAGCTGTCCCTGAAATTCCACGCACCGGTGCGCCATGGAACCATAAGGGCCGTGGCAACCGCCCTTCAAAAAGACGAACGCACCATTATTGGACAGGCGGAGGTATTCGACGAAGACGGAGTGAAGACTGCCACATTCGAATCGGTTTTCCGCGTAAAGAAGGCGTCGGTATAGCAACCGGGCTTTAAATAAAACAAGCCCCTCCGGATTTTCACAACCTGGCGGGGCTCATCTCGCTCTCCTGCCGCTTTTCTCTATTTTTCCACAATATCTATTCGATCATCACACCTGATGGTCCCACCTCGAATAACCTTTACAAAGATACCCTCTCTGGGCATGACACAGTCACCGGCCTGATGATAGATGGCGCAACGCGTATGGCATTCCTTGCCTATCTGTGTCACCTCAGTGAGAGTCTCGCCAATCGCAAGCCTTGTTCCGATCGGAAGAGATGGCAATTCAATCCCTTCGGTTGTGATGTTCTCGGCAAAATCCCCGGTTGTTACATCCAGGCCTTTGTCCCTCATCTTATTTATGCTCTCCATAGCCAGCAGACTTATCTGACGATGCCAGTCCCCCGCATGGGCATCGCCAACGATGCCATGGTTTTCCCTGATGGACACCTCACATACCGGCTTCTTTCTCTCTCCCTTTTTCTCACTGATACAGACAGCCAAAACTCTTCCCGACATAGGCGCAAATCTCCTGGCAACATTTTTACCTAGCCACCGACCTTGGACATATCGAAAGGCTTGTGGCCCGGCTCGGTTTCTGAAATAAGATGCTTTCCCGGCTTTTCAAACACAATCTTCCTTAACAAATACTGAAGCCCTCCAACATCCCGCGCACGAAGCAGGGGCTTCAGGTCAAACTCATCCTCCGCAAAAAGGCAGTTCTTCGCCGTTCCCTGGGATGTAACACGGATTCGGTTGCAGTCGGCGCAGAAATGACCTGAAACCGGCGTTATGACGCCCAGCGTCCCTGCCGCGCCTGGTATCTTAAAATCGCGGGAAGGTCCCGCCATTTCACCACGTACGACCGGTTGCAGGTCATATCGATCTTTGATGCGGTTCAGTATCTCTTCTCCCGATATGACACGGGACTTCCATATTTCCTCCCCCCGTGTCGGCATATACTCTATGAATCTCACGGAATAAGGATTATCAAGGGTCCATCGCGCAAAATCAATAATCTCCGCGTCATTAACGCCCCGCATCGCCACCACGTTTATTTTTATGGGAAACCCGACTTTCTCGGCCTTTTTTATCCCCGCCAGAACTTTATCCAGACTTCCACAGCGTGTAATGGAAGCAAACGTCTCTTCCCTTAAAGAATCAAGGCTGATGTTAAGCCGCTGGACCCCTGCGTCCCTGAGCTGCTCCGCCATATCCTCCAGCAACGCTCCGTTCGTGGTGAGAACCAACTGACGCAGCCCGGGGATTTTGGACAAATCAGTCAAAAAGCGAACTATTCCGTTTCGAACCAACGGTTCTCCGCCGGTGACCCTGATCTTCTCAATACCCAGAGGAACAACCGACTCGGCAAGGAGCAAAAGTTCCTCGTAACTGAGAATTTCTTCATGGTTCACCTTCCGCACTCCGTCAGCAGGCATGCAGTACATGCAGCGGAAATTGCACCTGTCCGTTACTGAAAGCCTGAGATAATTGATTTTTCTTCCATACGAGTCAACGAGGGGGGGCATAGACGCGCCTTTCATTGAATTTCCTGAAGCTGTACTGACTGTAGAAAATTTTCCACAAGAAGTCAATTTATCATTGAATGAGGTGTGAGATGTGCCAGGTGCACATTGCCCGGCCGTAAGACAAACGAGAAATAAAAAAGAGCGGACATGCCCCTGAGGTCATGCCCGCGTCGATGAAGAAAATGAATCCAAAAAATCAATATCTAGAAATTCCAGAACTCATCGATCTCCGCGTCGGAGAAGTCCCATACCGCATTGTGGGGCGGCACCTGCTCTTCGAAGAACTCGGGGAGACGATCGTCTTTGTTGTTCATGCCGGCCGCCAGATTGAATTCATGCTCGGTCTTGAGAACATACTTGCCGAATTCCACGACGCCGTTTGCATCCAGGTTAGTGCCGTAACGGGCGTTGATCATCTCGTAAATAGCGGTAAAACATTCCGGGATGTCAAGCGCCGGGAAGGCTACGAAGATACAGAGGCCACAGCTGTCAACGGCCGCGGTTGCAATCTGCAGGTTGCGGGAGAGCTCGACCTGGCCTGCCTTTGACAGAGGATCCACGAAACCGCCTACCTTGAGGATGTTAGTGGCAATGGTGTAGCCGGAGGTGTGGTCGGCGCCCATGGTGGAGGTGGCGTAGGTAATGCCGATACCCTTGACGGCGCGAGGGTCATAGGCGGGGATACCCTGGTTCTTGACCACCGGAATCCTGGTAAGACCATAGGTCCGGCCCACGGACCCGGCGCCGTTGCCGAGAATGCGGCCCAGCGGCGTTCCCTTGCGCATTTCTTCATCATAGAGGCGATAGGCTTCCTTGCCGTCGCCCCAGGGGAGAATCCCGGCTTCCATGGCAACGTTCATGATAACCGCGCCTTCGATGGAGTCGAGACCTATGTCGTCCATTACCCAGTCACACTTGGCAATCATATCGAGGTCTTCGATAAGGCTGTTGGCGCCCAGACCCCAGACGGTTTCATACTCGAAACCAGAGGTGACGTATTTGCCGTCCTTGTCAACATACTGCTGGGAACACTTGATGATACAACCGGCATGGCAACCGTGGGTCGGGTTGCCGCCCCTGGCGACGATGGTGTCGTGCATGGTCTCGCCGCAGATCTTGTTGGCGTGATCACAGGTGCCAAAGCGGAAGT
>CAZFCG010000034.1:0-33187 GCA_964517595.1 uncultured Geobacter sp.
ATGACTTTATCGGGCATCCATGATTCCGATAGGTTACAGTCTGGATTCCCGATCATAATCGACTCGGGAATGACAATTAGCGAGAGCATCAAATATTAACATTTTCATTGGCTTCGGCAGAGGACCGAAGAGAGCAAGATGATGTTCCTGATGTTGCGGCAGACCGCAGGGAAAAGGGTTCCGCCCTTCCGCATTTCGCGGCAGGGCAAGGAAGCATTATCAACAATGTACTGAAGGAGGTGCAAAGAAATGGCGGGAAAAATCAAGCAGATGATCGATTCAATTATCAACCAGAGGGCAAAGGACAATCCCATGCTCGTAGGCGTCATCAAGTCGAAGCTCATGCTGAAGGGGATAGATCCCAACAAGTTCACCGCTTCATCCGATGACGACCCGGCAATCATCGCCAAGCTTGAAGCGGTCATGAAAGACCTTAAGTAATAATTCCAAGGGAGAAAAGGAGAACGCAAGTATGTATATCAAAACGGCTTATTCGACGAAAGGCACAAGCGACGATGTAATCCAGGATTTGAAATCGCAGTTAAGCGGCTTTGACACAAAAATGCTCGTGTATTTCGCATCTTCACGGTTTGCTCCCAATATCATCAGCCAGAAGGTGCAAGATGCCTTTCCCGGCGCGGCGGTGTTCGGCTGCACCACCTCCGGCGAGATCGTGACCGGCAAGATGCTGAAGAACTCTCTCGTTGCCATGGCATTCGACGCGACGGCGGTAAATGACGTAAAGGTTGAGGTTGTCGAGAATCCAAAGAACGAGAACAGCGTCAGAAAGGCCTTCGCCAATTTTGAAGCATATTTCAAGACCCCCATGGCCGAACTGGATCCATCCAAATATGTGGGCATGATCTTCGTAGACGGCCTGAGCGGCGCTGAAGAGAAGCTCATCGACAAGATCGGCGACCTCACCAACGTCACCTTCATCGGCGGTTCCGCGGGCGACGACCTCAAATTCGAGGCAACCTACGTCTACGCAAACGGCAAGAGCTACACCAACGCCGCTATTCTCGCCGTTGTGAAACCCGGCGTTCCCTTCACCTTCATCAAGACCCAAAGCTTCTGCGACCTGGGCAAGAAACTCGTGGTCACAAAGGCAAACGAAGAGAAGCGTGAAGTCATCGAGTTCAACGACAAGCCCGCAGCCAATGCCTACGCGGAAGCGCTCGGCGTGGCCGTTGAAGAGGCCCCGAACCGCTTCATGCATAACCCGGTGGGACTGGTAATAGAAGGCACCCCGTTCGTCCGCAGCCCCCAGAGGGTCAAAGGCGACCACATGATCTTCTATTGCGGAGTAACCGAGGGAATGGAGCTTAACATTCTCGAATCCACCGATATCATAGAAGACACCCGCAAGGCCATTGAGCAGGCCAAAAAGGACCTGGGCGGCATCTCCGGCATTATCAACATCAACTGCATCCTGAGAACCCTCGAGCTTGACCAGAAACAGCTTACCGATGATTACGGAAAGCTTTTCGCCGATATCCCGACCGTCGGCTTCAGCTCGTACGGCGAGCAGTACATAGGTCACATCAACCAGACGGCCACCATGCTCGTCTTCAAGTAAGCCATTTCTAAAAACACCTGCCGTCCGACCGGGAGGAGAGAAAACTCCCCCCGGTCGGACAAACCTCTTATCACCAAGTCCCCCTTTTCTCAACATCATCTCCACGCGAATCACCGCAATCCTCAATGCTATCAGCTTTTCCGTGAATTCTTTTTTTTGGCCTGTGGTTTTTTTTATTCAATTTTTTCGAAAACATGCCGAATAGATTTCTAAACGCATTCTATCGCCTTCATATTCCCGCGAGGCAAAGGGCATAGATCCGTTCGGGAAACGGCCGCAAAAAAAACACGATAACGGGAGAATCCAAAACATGGCAACCGCTTCTAATTTCAAAAAGGATGAGACCAAGGCGGAACTGATTCAACTGGTCAGCTTCAATCTCGAGCGTGAAGAGTACGGGGTCTACGTGCTGAAGGTAAGAGAAATCATCCGCATGTCCAACGTCACCCGCGTCCCAAATACCCCTTACTACGTCGAGGGGGTTATCAATCTCCGGGGCAAGGTAATACCCATCATCTCATTGCGAAAGAAGTTTGCGCTCTCGGAAGCGGAAACCGACAAGCAGACGCGCATTATCGTTATGGATGTTGACGGTGAACTCATGGGTTTCATCGTTGACGCGGTATCAGAGGTGATCCGCATATCATCGGCGGAGATCCAGCCCCCTCCGGCGGCGGTGAACGGCGGCCTGGACCAGGAATACCTTTCCGGTGTGATAAACCGTGCCGACCGGTTGCTGGTCCTCCTTGACCTGGAAAGGGTTTTCTCCAAGGCGGAGCGCGATTCTCTCATGAGTTCAGCAGCATAGCCGCCCGGTGGCGCACTCAACCACCCACTAGATGAATGCAAAGGAGCGGAAGATGTCTCAATTGTGTGAAGATATGGAGCTGTTGGAAGGTTTTCTGACCGAGACGACGGAGCTTTTGGAAAAGATGGACGATGACCTGGTGACACTGGAAAAGTCGCCGGACAACATGGAACTGCTGAACAGCATCTTCCGCTCCATTCACACCGTAAAAGGCGCGTCCAGTTTTCTGGGTTTCGAACTCCTGGTAAAGATAACCCACAAAACGGAAGACGTGCTCAACAGGCTCCGCAAAGGCGAATTCCAAGTTACCGCGGAGATCATGGACGTGATACTCGAAGCGGTCGATCTCATCAAACTCCTGGTTAACGATATCCGCAATGGAGAGATAGTCGAGAGAGATCTCGACTACGTCATCGACAAGCTCCAGCCATACATATCCGGCAATTTCGCAGAAGCCACGGTCCTGGCGCAGCCCCCTCAGGATACTTCAACGGCGGCCGCGCCCGTCGCGGAAGAGGCGTCCCCCCCTGCCGGTGAGACAGCGGCAGCCGCGGTCGAGCCGGAAACCAGGCCCGAGCCCGTATCCTCCGCCCCCACACCGCCCCCCGCCGCGGCGAAACCAGCGCCGTCGAAACCGGCGCCGCCGAAGCCGGCGGCCGGGCGAACTGAAGAGCTGGCCGACAACACGACCGTGCGCATCGACGTAAAGAGGCTGGACGATCTTATGAACCAGGTAGGCGAGATAGTTCTGGAGCGGAACAGGATCCTTCAGATGAACGTCGATTACCAGACCAGGGAAAACATGGTCAACTTCGGCGATGAATTCGGCAAGCTGGCGAAACGCATCGACTTCGTCACCTCGGAACTGCAGATGCAGGTACTGAAGATCCGCATGATCCCGGTGGAAAAGGTATTCAAAAAGTTCCCGCGCATCGTCCGGAACCTGTCCCGGGATCTAGGGAAAGAGGTTGAACTGGAGATCATCGGAGAGGAAACGGAGTTGGACCGCTCCGTTGTGGACGAGATCGGCGACCCGCTGATTCACCTGATCCGCAACGCCCTGGACCACGGCCTGGAACTGCCGGAAGAGAGGGTCGCGGCAGGCAAGCCGCGCACCGGCAGGGTGGTGCTTTCCGCTACCCACGAAGGGAACCAGATTATCATCAGCATCAAGGATGACGGTCGCGGCATCGACCCCGAAAAACTGGCGCGAAAGGCTATCGACAAAGGCCTGGTAACCGAGGATCAGGTTGTGGGCATGTCCCAGAAGGAGATCCTCGACCTCATCTTCCTCCCCGGATTTTCCACCAAGGAAAAGGCCACAGACCTTTCGGGCCGCGGGGTCGGCATGGATGTGGTGCGCACCAACATCAGAAAGCTGAACGGTATCATCGAACTGCGCAGCGAGGTAGGCGCCGGTTCCGAGATCATCCTGAAGCTCCCCCTTACCCTGGCCATCATCCAGTCGCTTCTGGTGGAGGTGGAACATGAAGTTTACTCCATTCCATTGGCAGCGGTACTGGAAACCCTCAAGGTGGACAACAGCTCCTTCCATTACATCGGCGGACAGGAGGTGCTCAAGCTGCGGGAATCCGTGCTCCCTCTCCTGCGCCTGCAACGCGTGTTCGGCGTGACCGAACGCTCGGAAAAATCCAGCCAGAGCTATATCGTCGTCATCGGGGTCGCCGAAAAACGCATTGGGCTCATCGTCACCAGGCTCCTTGGCCAGCAGGAAGTCGCCATAAAATCGTTGGGGAAATACCTGGCAAAAGCGCCGGGCATCGCCGGCTCCACCATCATGGGTGACGGCCGGGTAGCCCTCATTATCGACCCTGCCGGTATTATCGAGATGGATGATTCCGGAGGGATGGGAAGCTGGGCCGCCTGAGATCGGCTGCCCTCGCATTGGCAAATTCGATCCGTTATGCCCGAGTGATTCAATCGGGCATGACAAATAGAATTTGCGAGATAATCAAATATCAATACAATGCAATGACTCAGACGGGAAAAAAATGAAACTTACCGATGCGGATTTCGAGTTACTTCGAGATTTTATCTATACCACCTGTGGCATGTATTTCAGCATCCAGAAGAAATACTTCGTGGAGAGCCGAATAACAAAAAGGATGGAAAAGCTTTCCATTAAAGTGCATGGCGAATATCTCCGCTTCCTGAAAACAGGGGGGGGAGGATCCTCTGAACTGAAGCAACTGCTTAATGATCTCACGACAAATGAAACATACTTTTTCCGCAACCCGCCCCAGTTGAAAGCCCTGGAAAACCAGTTGCTGCCGGAAGTAGCAACCCCCAAAGAAAAAATCGGTTTCCGCAAACTCCGTATCTGGAGCGCCGGGTCTTCTTCCGGAGAAGAGGCGTACACCCTTGCGATGGTGCTCTTGGAAAAACGCGAAAACCTGCTGAAAAACTGGGTTTTCGACATCGTGGGCACGGACATTAACGACGAGGTGCTGGCAAAGGCGAAGGAGGGCGTGTTCAACTCCTATTCGGTCCGCCATGTGCCGGATTACTATCTGAGAAAATACTTCAAGAAAGAGTCCATGGATCGCTTTGTCCTCTCTCCCGAGGTCAAGAAGCTGGTCACTTTCCAGCACCTGAACCTCTATGACGACAACAAGATGATTTTCATGAAAACTTTTGACCTTATTTTCTGCGCCAACGTTCTGATCTACTTCGACACCGCCTCAAAGTCCAAGGTCGTGCAGCACTTTTACAACAATCTGCAACCCTATGGCTATTTTTTCGTCGGTCAATCGGAATCGCTGCACGGCGTAAACGACAAATTCAAGACCGTCCACTTCCCTGGCGGCTTTGGCTACAAAAAGTAGAAAACAGGAGGATTCACGTGGAAGAAAAGAGCAAGCTGGCAACCGCCAAAGAACTGGTCAAGGGAATCCACGAACTTCCTACAATCCCTGAAATCGCCACCAGGGTTCTGGACATGTTCGACCAGCCTAATGTTGAGTTGGAGGAACTGGCTGAAACAATACTTGTGGACCAGGTCATGGCCTCCAGAGTCATTAAGATTGTAAATTCGCCTTTCTTTAAGCCTCTGCATGAGATAAAGTCCCTGAAGAGGGCGCTCATCTACCTGGGTTTCCGGCAGATACGGCATATCGCCCTCACCTGCTCCATCATCGATGCCTTCGACGGGAAAAACGGGGTTTTCGACATAAAGACCTTCTGGGAGCATTCATTCGGCGTCGGGGTGGTCTCCAAGATAATCGCCCAGCGGATCCGTTATCCGGAGATAGAAAAGGCCTATATCATCGGGATCGTCCACGACATCGGCGAAGTCTTCCTGAGCTTCTACATGAAGGACATGTTCCAGAAGGTGGTCGATGAATTGCAAGGGACCACCCGCAGCTTCATCGAGGTGGAAGAGCAGCTTCTCGGCACAACCCACTGCGAACTGGGTTACTGCCTGGCGAAAAACTGGAATTTCCCTGAAGATTACTGCGACGTAATAGCCCACCACCATTCGCCCAGAGAGGCCGTCAGCGACCCGACCCTTGCGGCCATCGTAAACCTGGCCGACCTCTTCTGCTCGGTGCGACACCTGGATTACGGGGGAAGGGAGTGGGTGTCTTTCAATCTTGCCGAACAGCCCGCATGGGAGATACTGAAATCCTTTTCACCCACCTTCGGCGATTTCGATGTGGAAAGGTTCTGCTACGAGCTTGACGAACGGGTCTCGGAAGTACAGGACCTTGTGAACTCACTATTTGAGGGTATGATAAAAAAATGAGACAAAGCAAGCCAAAGTGAGGCATAATGATTTCCCCCAGAAAAAACAGAATCCGAGTCCTCATTGTCGACGACTCTTCCTTCATGCGGATGGCCATCAGGCGCATCCTGGATCGTGACCCTGACATAGAGGTAGTAGGCACGGCCATCGACGGTTCCGACGGCGTGCGCAAGACCCTGGAGCTCAAACCGGATCTGGTTACCATGGATGTGGAAATGCCCGTCATGGACGGCATTTCCGCCCTGAAACAGATAATGGCGAAAGAGCCGACCCGGGTTATAATGGTTTCCACACTGACCAACGAAGGCGCGCAGGCGACCTTCGACGCGCTGGAAGCGGGC
Organism: uncultured Geobacter sp.; assembly: GCA_964517595.1. Taxonomy (GTDB): domain Bacteria; phylum Desulfobacterota; class Desulfuromonadia; order Geobacterales; family Geobacteraceae; genus RPRC01. The sequence continues at coordinate 6,495 of CAZFCG010000034.1, forward strand.
GCGGTTGATTACATACCCAAGAACATAACAGACTCCGCCGTTGCCCAGGACATCTTTCGCGAAGAACTGCTGCGCAAGGTAAAAGGGTCGGCTCGCTCGCCTGGCGCGAGAAGGGCCGTCGTCACTCCCGTAAAGCGGGAGTCGCTGGTAAGGAAAGTATCGGAAGCGAAAATACCGAAAGGGCGGATAAGCTATGTGGCCATCGGCGCATCCACCGGCGGCCCGGTCGCCCTCCAGGAAGTACTGTCCCGCATACCGGTCAACTTTCCCTACGGGATAATGGTTGCCATACATATGCCGAAGGCGTTTACCGGGCCATACGCGGCTCGACTGAACGCCAAGTGCTCCCTGACCATCAAGGAGGCCTCGGATGGAGAGATACTGAAACCGGGAACCGCGCTCATCGCGCCTGGCGGGCAGCACACCATTCTATCGCGGCGAGCCGCCGGGATAACCGTTCATCAGGTACCCACAAGCGACTACCCGAAGCATACATACATACCTTCAGTGGATCTGATGATGACCTCTCTGGCCGATGCGTGCGGAGGCGCCTTACTGGGCGTTGTGCTCACCGGAATGGGTAACGACGGCTTCAAGGGCATGCAGCACCTGAAGAGCAAGGGGGGAATCACCGTGGCCCAGGACGAAGCCTCCTCCACCATATACGGCATGCCGAGGGCCTGCGTGGAAGGGGGGGTGGCGGACGTGGTCCTTCCCCTGGATCAGATTGGTTTCGAGATAACAAAGATTGCGGAGAACAGCAGACGTTGAAATAATACCGGAACAGGAAAGAGTGACCAATGAACAGCGAACTGGAAAAAACGATACTATCAGCGGGCGACCTCCCAACCATTCCAGTGGTTGCCACCAAAGTCATGCAGCTCATAGAGAGCGACAGGGCAACCGCTGAAGAGATATCGAAGGTTGTATCAACGGATCCGGCGGTTGCGGCCAGAGTGCTCAAGATATCCAACTCATCTTTTTACGGCCGCCAGGGAACCATCCAGAACCTGTCTCAGGCAATCGTCCTGCTTGGCTTCACCACACTCAAAAGCATAGTCGTAACCGCCTCCGTCCGCCAGGTGTACCAGCCCTTCGGCCTTACGGAAAAGATGCTGTGGGAGCACTCCTTCGGCGCCGCACTGGCGGCCCGCGCCATCGCTTCGCAGATCGTGGGCATAGACGAGGAAGAAGCGTTTCTCGCCGGCCTTTTCCACGATATCGGCAAGGTCATAATGAACAACCATGACAGGGCGAAATTCCAGATGGTCATGGAGAGGTGCTACAACGAAGACCTGCTCTTCACGGAAGCGGAAAAACTCGCCTACCCGTACACCCACGAAGAAGTGGGCTCCCTTGTCATAAAGAAGTGGAATTTTCCGACGACGCTCACGGAAACGGTGCTGCGTCACCACACCTTCGCCTTTGAGGACCTGGAAGACTTGACACTCCTTCATCTGACATCAGTGGTGAATCTAGCCGATCAGTTCTGCCTGAAACTGGGAATCGGCCAGCGCAGCCCCAAGGAAGACATGCCACTCACCGGAACCAAGGCGGCCGGTTTCCTGGGCCTCGAAGAGGAAACCATCATGCAGATGCTGGAAGATTTCCGGTATGCGTACGAGCACGACAAAAGCATCATGACCGTGGCGGCTTAGGGACTCGGAACAAACAAATATACCGTTTTACATCTCATCTTCAGACCATCTTTGCCGCCCCTTCAATCACAAAATCCTCGACGTAGCCCTGCTACGCCTGCGGTTTTGCTCAATCAGGAACGACAAATCCGGCCCGAATCTGAGCGTAAAACCTGGTATATCAGCTTCTTCCGAATCCCTTAGACATCGCAAAGCGCGGACCATCAGGTCACGTCATTAGAAAAGGGTCCTCAACGGACCCTTTTCTTGTTCACGGGAGGCCTGTTTTCCAGTCAAAGCAGCTTTCCCGGCCACACCCTTGCATCATGGGCAATCACGGCCTGCTTCAGGTCTCTCCCCGCGGTCCCGGTCATTCCCCTGCCGCCTCTTCCTCGAATTCATCGGTCAGGGCGCGTCTTTTGGCCTCTTCGGAAATGGTGACGGTATCATGCTCTTCCTCGCCATGATAATGCCTGCGCGAAGCGTTTCCCCTCTTCCTGCCGGAGTCGCCCCCGCCTCCCGATACAGGTCTCAGATCATCTATTCTCGCGACACTGTCAGGCATTGTCACATCCTCCTTCAATGTGCTCAGAGCAGTTTCGGCGCTTTCCGTCTCCAGCGGACCAGAGATAACGCGGCATAAGCATACCCTACGCGCCAGACTGTTACGCATTCCTCGTATACAAAACATATCGACGCGCACCGCATAATCTTTAACGAAAAACACGGACATTCCGGAAACACGAGGCTCAGCCCAATTTCTGACGAGCATTTCAAATTTTTGACACCCGCGAAAAATATTTAAAGAATCAGGACCGGATGCCGATAAATGAGTTAAGGGTAGTTTTTGCCCGGCTATGATTACGGAGCAAAACAGATACCAGCCATGGGACAAACACACTCAGGGGGGGGATTAAATGGATACTTCAGCATCGGCAACCAAGATGTTCTCGGCCCTGCTTTCTCAACAAAGCCTGCGCACCGAGATTGCGACAACCCTCCTTTCAGGGGGACTGTCTCTTTACCAGGACAAAAAATACTCCCAAGCCATCGCCGCGTTCAAACAGGCATCGGCCTATGTTCCTGAAAACACCGACGCATATAATTACGCGGCCAAAGCATATCTGAAGCAGGGGAAAACCAAGGAGGCCATCGATTCCTACAAGCTTTCCCTCTCTATAGATCGAAGCCAAAGCGCTACCTGGGTCGAACTCGGGAATGTCTACTACTCCGAGAAGCGGTATTCGGAAGCGGAAACCGCCTTCAAGACGGCAATGCAGCAAGACCCAACCGACACCCTGGCGCCATACACCCTGGGGCAGCTCTACCTGCAGACGGAACGCTACTCCGAAGCGGAGCCACTGTTCAAGAAAGTCATGAAGATGACGCCCAAGGACGGTAACGTTTACTATGCCCTCGGCACAACCTACAACAAGATGGGCCGATACGACGAGGCCATACCACTTTTGGAAAAAGCGACCAACCTGAAAAAGGATTTTGCCCTGGCCCGTTTCGAACTGGGCACGGCCTATCAGGCGCTGGACAACACGGAAAAAGCCCGTGAACAGCTCGATATCCTCGAAAAACTGGACTCAACGCTCTACGCAAACCTCAAGCAGGACCTCACATTTCCGAAAATGACCCTGTACGATGCGTCAAAAAGCACCTTCAGCCCCTTACTCGGCGCAGGCACCCCCCTGGCCTTCCTCAGCGCCGATCTGCTCCAGCCCAACACCAGCAAAGACTTCACCATGACATTCCAGTTTGACTCAAAAATGGACACATCGTCAGTGATGAACATTACCAATTGGTCCATTTCCAAGGCGTCCGGCGGTGAAGCCGGTTTCTATAACAACGGCATCACCCTCTACCCGGAAAAGGAAGCTGTCATATCTCCCATCCCAAAGAGTGTCATGTATGATGCGTCAACCAACCAGGCAACCTTAACCTTCACCATAGCCCAGAACCCCTACGGCACGGCCGTAATCGACCCAAAACACCTGATTTTCAAATTCTCCGGCGTCGATATGGACGGCAAGAAGATTGATCCGGCGGCTGATCAGTATAATGGGTTCAAGGGTGGGGTGTTCTGATTTTTTCTAGTGGGGTAGTCGCTTTGAACCACCTGCAATCAATATGCAAGGCGTGACCAAACCGGAAGGGAAATGTTCATGCATAATATCTGCTTGTAAAGATGAACTTATCTCACATATTGCTTGAAGTGGTTGATGAAAGTTATGGTGTGACTTCATCCCCACATCGGGGATTTAGCTCTAACCGACTACCCCCAAACCTAATTTAATTAACCATGAAACTCAAGTATGGCTGTAGGTTAAAAAGACTGCCTTCTCCTTTCTCCCACTGAATTTCCCTTCTGTCCAATAAGATTTGATAATTATCCTGTAAACACCAGTGGCACGCCTATTGCTATATTTCTATGATAAGGATTTACAGCACAACGACAGCTCCCATTCTATCCGGTTATCTTTTCAAAACTGCAGAAACAATAAATACAATTGGAGACACCATTGCTAAACGGCAAATCCATTCTCGTAACCGGCGGAACAGGTTCTTTCGGAAAAAAGTTTGTCGCAACCGTCCTGTCCAAATATCCCGACGTAGAACGCCTGGCAATCTATTCCCGCGACGAGCTCAAACAATTTGAAATGAGCCAGGTCCATCCTCCCGCGAAGTATCCGCAAATCCGTTTTTTCCTGGGAGACGTGCGGGACAGGGAAAGGCTTTCAAGGGCGCTTCAGGGAATCGATATCGTAATCCACGCGGCCGCCCTGAAGCAAGTCCCCGCCTGCGAGTACAACCCCTTCGAAGCGATCAAGACCAATATCCTCGGCGCTCAGAACGTCATTGAAACCGCGATGGACAACGGGGTGCACAAGGTTATCGCCATCAGCACCGACAAGGCGGCCGCGCCCATCAACCTTTACGGCGCCACGAAGCTCTGTTCGGACAAATTATTCGTCGCGGCAAACAATTTCCGGGGAAATAAGGACATCAGCTTTTCCGTCGTACGCTACGGCAATGTCCTGGGAAGCCGCGGAAGCGTGGTTCCCTATTTCCTGACCAAAAGAGATGAGGGGGTTATTCCCATCACGGATGCGCGCATGACACGATTCAACATTACTTTGGACGAAGCCGTCGATCTGGTCATGTACGCATTGAACAATATGTGGGGAGGGGAAATATTCGTCCCCAAAATACCCAGTTACCGTATCCTTGACCTGGCCGAAGCCATAGCGCCGGGTTGCAAGACAGAGGTAACGGGTATCAGGCCGGGCGAAAAACTGCATGAAGAGATGATTACGGCAACGGATTCTCTCAACACCGTCGAACTGCCCAATCTTTTCGTCATGCTCCCTTCAGGCAATATGTCGCGACTCAATTCCTATATCACCACTTTTTCCGGAGCCCAATGCAGACACGGTTTTTCATACAACAGCGGAGACAACACCGAGTGGCTGACCGTTGAAGAAATCCGCGACATGGTCACCCGTCATGTGGACCCTACGTTCAGCGTCAATTGAGGACGAAACCAATGATTCCATACGGCAGACAATCCATTTCAGAGGAAGACATCAAGGCGGTAGTGGACGTGCTCCGCTCCGATTTCCTCACCCAGGGACCCGCCGTTGGATTATTCGAAGAAGCCGTCGCCGCCTATTGTGGAGCAAAATACGCAGTCGCGGTCAATAGCGCCACTTCCGCCCTCCATATCGCCTGCCTCGCCGCCGGTTTGGGACCTGGCGACACCCTCTGGACTTCGCCCAACACCTTCGTCGCTTCTGCGAACTGTGCCTTATATTGTAACGCCTCCGTGGATTTCGTCGACATCGACCCCCGCACATACAACATGAGCGTCGCCGAACTGGAAAAAAAACTTCAGGAGGCTGACCGGAAAGGAAGACTGCCCAAGGTTGTCGTTCCGGTACACTTCGCCGGACAGCCCTGTGAGATGGCGCCAATCCATCAACTGGCGGACAGGTATGGTTTTTCCGTGGTCGAAGATGCTTCCCATGCAATAGGAGCGAAATACAGGGGCAAAAAAGTCGGATCCTGTTCTTATTCAGACATGACCGTTTTCAGTTTTCATCCGGTGAAGATCATTACGACGGGCGAAGGGGGAATGGTCGTAACCAACAACCAGAAGATGCATGGTCAATTGCTACAAATGCGCAGCCACGGCATAACACGAGACCCATCAATGATGACAGAAACATCACACGGTCCATGGTATTATCAACAAATTGAGCTTGGTTTCAATTACCGAATGACTGATTTTCAGGCAGCTTTGGGGGTGAGCCAGCTAAAAAGGCTCGATAATTTCGTAGCGCGACGACATCATCTTGCACAGCGTTATAACTTACTTCTCCAGGACCTCCCTTTAGTCATCCCTTGGCAGCACCCAGACACATATTCTGCCTTTCATCTGTATGTAATCCGCATTAATACAACACTGGCTGGCATGCAGAGTCGAACCGTCATATCTAAGAGTCTGCGTCAAAAGGGGGTCTCAACGAATGTGCACTATATCCCTGTGCATACTCAACCATACTACCGATCCAGAGGGTTTTGCAAAGGGGACTTCCCCGAGGCAGAACGTTATTATGAGGATACGATTACAATACCGCTATTTCCCGGTATGACAGAAATGGAACTGAACAAAGTTGCAAAAGCACTTGAAGAGGTTATCAAATCACCGTCAGCTATAAGCCTGCCTAAAGGTATAGCCGGAAACAACGTCACCGAGAAATAAACTACAATAGTGAGAACAATAAAATGAATCAATATATATGTAATATTTGTCACTCTGAAGAAGGTAGCTTCTATTGTCAAACAAGAGACAATACGTCACGCAATACCGGTCTTGAGTTTCAATATATTAAATGCGGTATCTGCGGAACCTTGTCTCTTTACCCTTTGCCAACGCCAGAACAAACAACATTCGCCAATGAAACGCTGCTGGGCATTACCCGACCAAATTCCTCCTTTGATAAACGTTATACAGAAGCCTATCGCGAAGCCCTGCGCAACGAGTATCGCATGACCTTTCGCGATGTTGGCATCAATATCAAGCCACCTTTTCCGGGGGCTAAATGTTTTGATTTTGGCTGCGCCATTGGCAGTGCCTTGGACATGCTTGCCGATGAGGGATGGGAAACCTACGGCTGTGACGTATCCCGGCAACTCACGGCTTTGGCCGACATGACACGGCACAGGATTCACGTCGGAGAACTGGCAACCCTGCCAGCCGAGTGGTGCGGTTTCGACTTTATCCTGACCATCGAGGTGCTGGAGCATCTGCACGACCCGATCGGGGCGTTAAGCCAGCTCGTGGCGATGCTCAAACCAGGTGGCGTGCTGCTGACCGAGACTCCTCAGGTGGGTCTTTTAGCTGAGTTGTACGGTGAAAATTGGCGGGTTCTGGCTGGACTCGATCATATCCATCTCATGCCTCAGTCTACTCAGTTCAAATTGCTCAACGACCAGGGGTGCCGGATCGAGCGCTGGGTGACATTCGGTAGCGGCTGCACCAGCGGCCTCACTCCTCCTCATATCAAGAGAGCCTTCGATGCCTTGGTCAAGCGCCAGGGAATCGGCGATTTTCTGGCGATCAAGGCTATCAAATCTTGATCGAAACTTATATCCAATTCATGCGTGGAGGAACAAGGACGATGACCAATACTTCAGTGGCGCCCTGGATAGCTAAGCAACAACCCTACATTATAGCGGAAATTGGTTCTAACCATGATGGGGATAAGGAACGAGCACTTGATTTGATTGCCAAGGCGGCTGCTGCCGACGCAGATGCCGCCAAGTTCCAACTCTTCCGGGCCGAAACCCTTGTGACACGGGAGCATCCGGCCTTCGCGACCCTGGAGCGGCTGAGCACCCCCCTGGCATGGCTTCCTGAACTGGCTGCCGCCTGTCAAGCGGCGGGTATCGGTTTCGCCGCCACCCCCTTCGATCTGGAGGCGGTCGCTGCGCTCGATGCCTGTCGTCCGGCCTTCGTCAAAATCGCCTCCTCGGATATCACCTTCGTCGGCCTGCTGCGGCGCTGCGCCGCGACCGGCCTGCCCTTGGTCCTGTCCACCGGCATGTCCACCTACGGCGAGGTCGAACAGGCCTTGGGTTGTCTGAAAGCGGCGGGCGCCGCCGAAATCGCCTTGCTGCATTGCGTTTCCATGTATCCGCCCGCCTTCTCCGACATGAACCTGCGGGTCATCCCCGAACTGGCCCTGCGCTTCGCCTGCCCGGTGGGCCTGTCCGACCACACGCCGGGTTCGACCATGGCGGTCGCCGCCGTGGCGCTGGGCGGCCGGATCGTCGAAAAACACGTGACCGACGACCGGGGCCGGCCGGGCCCGGATCACGTCTATGCCCTGGAATTTCCCGAATTAGCCACGCTGGTCCGGAGTCTGCGGGAGACGGCGGTGGCCCTGGGCGACGGCGATAAAGGGCCGCGAGGCACCGAGGCGAACATCAAGGTCAAGGCGCGCCGGGGACTGTACACAGCTTGCGCCGTCGCCGCCGGAGAGACGCTGGACGAGAGCCGGATCGTCGCCCTGCGACCGACGGCCGAAATCAATGCCGAGCAACTCGACGCAGTGGTGGGCCGTGTCGCGGCCGCGTCGATCGCCGCCGGCCAGCCGTTGCCGGCATCGCTGCTCGCCGGAAGCAAATCCTGATGCGCAAGGTTGCCCTGATCCAGGCCCGCATGGATTCCTCGCGGCTGCCCGGCAAGGTGCTTATGCCCCTGGCCGGCAAGCCGACCGTGCTGCATGTGGTGGAGCGGTTACGGGCCTCGAGCCAGATGGATCAGGTGGTGGTCGCCACCGCCGATCACGCCTCCAACGATCCTTTGGTGGAACTTTGTCTGACCAACGACGTGGAGGTGTTCCGCGGCTCGCTTCCCGACGTCCTGCTACGCCTGACCGAAGCCGGGCGCATGGCGGACGCCGAGATCGTGGCGCGGGTGACCTGCGACTGTCCGCTGGTGGAGACAGGCTACATTGACGAGCGGTTGGAATTACTCGAAAAAGACGGCCTCGATTTCACCTATTGCCGCTCCTCCAGTATGGTCTTCGCCGGGGCCAGCGTCATGTCCATGGCCTTTCTCGAACAGCTCAACCGCGAGGTCGACGATCCCCGCGACCGCGAGCACTGCGGGCTGCCTTATGCCCTGCGCCATCGCGACCGTTTTCGGTCGCGGGAGGTATTCCCCGACCCCCGGCTCAATGTCTACAATTTCCGGCTGACCGTCGACGAACGAACCGATTACGAACTGATGTGCAAGATTTACGACGCCCTTTACCGTCCCGGAGTGCCGATCCCAATCCGGGACGTGATTCGTTTGCTGGAGGCCCATCCCGAACTGGCGGCCCATAACCTCCACGTCAGACAGAATCCGATTCAGGCGGAGCTGCCCGCTCCGGAACCAGGCACGGACAAGGAGAAAAATTGACCATGAAGGAATTACATTTACTGGACGGCACCCAGATCGGGGATGGCCGGCGGGTTTTCATCATCGGCGAAATCGGCTTGTGTCACGACGGCGATCCCGAGGTGGCGCGGACACTGATCGAGGGATGCAAGGCGGCCGGGGTCGACGCAGTGAAATTTCAGAAACGCGACGTCGTTAATCTCGCCATCGGCGAAGTCCTGGATGCCGAGGACCAGCGCTTTCCCCAGTTCGGCTCGACCTATCGCCAGATTCGCGAGCATGTGGAATTCGACATGGCCACCTACCGCGATCTGAAGCATTACGCCGAAGAGCTGGAGCTGCCCTTTCTGGTGTCGGTCTTCGACGAAACCTCGGCGGACCAGATCGCCGAGCTAGGCGTGCCCGCCTTCAAGCTGGCCAGTCACGTCCTGTCGCGCAAGCCTCTGATCGAGCATCTGTGCCGGTTGAAGCTGCCGGTGCTGGCCTCGACCGGCATGGCGTTCCTGGAAGAGATCGACGAAACTGCTGCCATGTTCAAGGCGGCCGGCGTCCCCTTCGGCCTCTTTCACTGCGTCTCCATCTATCCCCACACCGCAGACCGCGCCAACCTGCGCATGATTCGTTATCTGGCTGAGCGCTACGACGTGCCGGTGGGCTACTCCTGTCACGAGGTGGAAAATACTTCCTCAGTACTGGCGGTGGCCGCCGGGGCGACCATGCTGGAGCGCCACGTCACTCTTGGTCGCAACCGTTCCGGTTTCGACCACAAATTCGCCCTCGACATGGCGGGTCTGGCCTGCTTCGTGCGTGAGGCTCGGCTGGCCGAGGCGGCCATGGGCACGACGGACAAAACCGTTTCCGGGGAGGAGTGGGTGACCCGCTGCAAATATCACTGTAGCGTGGTCAGCCGGCGGGCTATCCGCAAGGGCGAGGTGCTCGACCGGAGTATGTTGACGGTGAAAAACCCCGGCACCGGGATTCCCGCCCGCGATATCGATACCCTGGTGGGGCGGCGCACGGCCGCAGACATCCCCGCCGATGTGCTGATCGCCGAACCGATGCTGGACTGACCGGCCATGGCCCACGACACCATCTATTATCGCGCGTCCCTGGTCGGGTTGCGGGCGGACGGCTCCGGCGCGGACGGCCTCGGACACTTGCAGCGCCAATTGACATTGGCCCGCGCCCTGCGGGATCGTTTTGCCTGGGCGCCGGTCTTTCTCACGACCACCGGAGAAGTGCTGCGCCGCCTCTTGATGCGGTCTGACGAATTCGCCATTCATCCACTGCCGGAAGCCGACCCGAGCGGTGCCGCTGCCGCCGAACGCTGCCGGAGACTGGGCGTCGAGCTGCTGGTTTGCGACCTCAAACGCTCGCTGGACGAGGATTACGTCCGGACCGTCCAGCAAGCCGGTAGCCGAGTCTGGCTCTACGGTAACACTGGTCAGGGACGCCGGATCGCCGACCGCAACGTCTTCGCCTTCCCCAGTGTGGCGGCGAGACTTGTGGCCGACTACGCCGAACTAAGGCGCCTGGACACTCCGGATAACACCTTGATGTCGCAGCTCTTTCCGCGCTTGCGCCGGCAACGCCGGCTCCGGCGGGACGGGGAGCCGGTTCGGGTATTTCTGTCGATGGGGGGCGCCGACCAAGACTATCTGACCGGCCGGGTGGTCGAAGCACTAATCCGCCTGGCGCCGTCGATCCACCTCGATTGCGTCGTCGGCCCGGTCTTTCCACATGGCGAGAAACTGGCAACAAAACTGGCGAGGGCGTCCTTCCCATGTCGGATACATCGGGCACCGGAATATTTTCCCTATCTGGCGGCGGCCTGCGATCTGGCGATCACCCAGATGGGCAACACGGTGGCTGAACTCAACTGCCTGGGCGTGCCGGTGCTACTGCTGAACGGCACGGAATTTCATCGTCGGATCGCCGAATGGTACGGCGACGACGGCAGTGCCGCCAATCTGGGGGTAGCCGCCGAGTTACGGGACGAGGATCTGGCGCAGGCGCTGGGTAGGTGGTTGGCCGATTCGGCCGGGCGTGACCGACTGAGGCATGCGGGGTTGACGAAGATCGACGGGCGCGGGGCGACGCGGGTAGCCGAAGCATTGTTCCGGGAACTTCAGCCTGATTTCGTTCCGTTGCCCTGCGATGTGTGCGGCTGTGACGACTTCGAGCCGCTGCGGGTGCTTAACGGCAGGCCGATGGTCCGCTGCCAGGAGTGCGGACTGCACTACATGAACGTGCGTCCATCGCCCGAGCTGCTGCAAAAGGTGTACGCCGCAGAATATTTTACCGCGCCCCGCACCCAGGGGGATGTCTCCAACTACGAGGCGGACAAACCCAATGTGCTGCGGTTCGCGCGGGAGCGGCTCGATGTGCTGGAGCGGTTGCTTCCCGGCAAGGGGCGGCTGCTTGACGTGGGCTGTGCCCTCGGGTTTTATCTCGAAGCGGCGAAGGATCGCGGCTGGCGAGTATCCGGCATGGACATTTCCGATTATGCCGTCGACTTCGCCCGCGAGCGGCTGGGCATCGAAGAGGTGTACCGGGGGACGGTCGAGACCCTCGATTTTCCCCGCGAGCATTTCGACGCCATCGTCTGTAGCTTGGTCTTCGAGCATTTTCTCGATCCCCGCGCATGTCTGGCCAAAATGACCGGCTGGCTACGGCCGGGGGGGTATCTGGCCCTCAAGATTCCCCATGCCGGCGGGGTTATGTGCCGGTTCACGCCGGAGCGCTGGTTCGCGTCCCATCCCGACAATCATTTTTGCGATTACACCCCCGAAACCCTGAACCGGCTTTTGCTTTCGGCCGGGCTCTGGCCCACGGAATGGCTGACGGAAGGGATATATCCAGAGCGCTTCGCCGACGCCCTGGAACTGGAAGACGAACAACGATCCGCATTCCTGGAATTGCCCGGACTGCGGGAAAAATATCGGGAGTTTGCCGCGCGCCATCTGCTGGGCGATTCCCTGGTGACTTTCGGGAGAAAACTGTGATGACCGAGCAAGACTGCAATCTATGCGGTTCCCGTGATTTCGACGCTCTCGACCTGGGCGAGCCGGTGGCCCGGACCGGCCGCAACGTGCTGTGCTCCAACTGCGGCCTCATGTTTCACGCGCCGGCCATGTCAGCCGAGGCGATGCGCGCGTTCTACACCGCGGAATACAGCGGCGAGTATTCGGCCAGCGAAACCATCGGTCGCGACCTGGCCCGGCAGCGGCTCGCGGTATTGAAGCAACGTATCGCTCTCGACCGGGCCGCTCCGGTGCTGGAGATCGGCTGCGCCCAGGGGGAGTTTCTCGCCGAGATCGGGGCCCTGGGGATCGCGGCCGAGGGGGTCGAGCCGTCGCGGGCGATGGCCGAGCATGGACGCGCGGCCTATGGGCTCAAGGTGCTCGACGGGGTGTACGACGATCTGCCGGAGCGCCCCGCGTGGTACGGACTGATCTGCCTGTTTCACGTTCTCGAACACGTCGCCGATCCGCTGGCGACCCTGCGCCGGATTCGCCGCGAACTCCGCCCCGACGGCCATCTTTTGCTCGAAGTGCCGACCCTGGGCGACTGTCAGTTGGCGCTGGTCTTCAAAACCATCCATCCCACCACCTTCGTGCGGGAAACCCTGGAGGCGATGCTGGCCCTGGCGGGTTTCACCCCGCTGCTGGTGGAAGAGCGCGGCTATCATCTGCGGGCGCTGGCCCGGCCGGGCGAAACTAGGGAGCAAGTACCGCTGCCCGACGTCGCAGCCGTGCGTTCGCGGGTTGGTGCCTATCTGGTGAAGCGGTGCGGTATCGTCGAAAAGATTCTGGATAAGCTGAAAAAGTTGATAGGACGGTCCGGCGGCGGCATTTACGGCGCCGGGCTCAACACCCTGGATATTGACCAGATCTTTCCCCTGGCCCAGTTGCATCTGGAAGCGGCCTTCGACGCCGACCCCCGCAAGCAGGGCCGGGACATCCTGGGTCTGACGATTTATTCGCCGGAAGCGTTGCGCGAGTGGCGGGGGCGCTATCTGATCGTCTCCAGCTACGCTTTTCAGGAAGAGATCTGCCGCCAACTGCATTACCTTCAAGAACGGGGAGTCGAACTGGTGACCCTTTACGACAAGGAGCCGCGATGAACGCCGCACCACGGATTTTGCTCTTTCCGGCCGGGACCGCCCAGCGCGAGGCGTTTTTGGCCGCCCGCGAGTTGGAATTTCATATCGTAGCGGTGGATCGCGAACCCGAGGCGGCCTGTCGACCGCTGGCGGACGAGTTCTTCGCCCTCGACCCCGGCGACGCCGACGCCTTGGTCGCTTTCGCTCTCAATTATCATCGCCGCCAGCCGTTGGCCGGAGCGTTGGTGGTTGGTTGCGACATCCCGGTTTCCTGCGCCCGGGTCGCAGCGGCCCTAGGTACGCCGGGGTTGTCGGTGGCGGCGGCCGCCCTGACCGTCGACAAGCTGCGGATGAAACAGGTGTTGCGCGCGCGGGGGGTGGCGGTGCCCGATTTCTATCCGGTGACCAGCGCCGCCGAGGTGGCGGCGCTCGCACGACGTCACGACCGGCGCATGATTATCAAGCCCAACGACAATTCGGGAGCGCGGGGGGTGCGGCAACTGCATCCCAACTCGGACTGCATCGAAGCCTTCGCCGAGGCGGCTCGCAATGTCAAGCGGGTGGGAGTGTTGTTAGAGGTGTTCGAACCGGGACCGCAGATCAGCACCGAGGCGCTGATCCATCGGGGGGATATTTTTCTCACCGGCTTCGCCGACCGCAATTACGAATACCTCGACCGCTTCTACCCCCACGTCCTCGAAAACGGTGCCACCCTGCCCAGCGCCTTGTCCCCGGCCCAGCGACAAGAGGTAGTGGACATGTTCTGTCGGGGCATCCGCGCCCTAGGCATCGACAACGGGGTAGCCAAGGGGGACATGGTTTATACCAAGGAGGGCGCCAAGGTTATCGAAATCGCCGGACGCATCAGCGGCGGCAAGTTCGCCTCGATGATCGTCCCCGCGTCGAGCGGCGTTCAACTGCTGCACGCTGCGCTGCAAGTCGCGGTGGGCCAAGCGCCGGACCCCGCCTATCTGCGGCCTTCCCGGAACCGGGGGGTGGCGGTGCGTTACCTGTTCCCGCCGCCGGGACGGCTGGTGGCCCTAGAAGGGGTGGAGCAGGCCAGCGCGGTTCCGGAGGTGCTCGAACTGGTGACGAGTTACCGGGTCGGGGAGGTGATCGGGCCTATGCGCTCCCATCCCGACCGGGGCGGCTGGGTGGTGTGCGTGGCCGACGATCGGGTCACGGCCGTGGCCCGGGCCGAGGAAGCGATTTCCCGTATCCGGTTCGTCACCGAGCCGGTGTGAAATTCTTGACGTAAGAAAGGATGTTGTCATGCGGATTTCCCTGATTCACCCGCGCCTGACCTATCTGCCGTCCCAGCAACCGCTGGGTTTGGGATATATCGCCGCGTGCCTGGAGCGGGCCGGCCACGAGGTGCAGTTCATCGAAGCGGTCTTTTACCCGACCGACGAAGACGTGGTCGCCGCCGTGCGGAGCTTTGGCGCGCGACTGGTTGGCATTTCAGTTATGATTAATTATTACCGAAAGACCTTGACCCTGGCGCGGCTCATCAAGGAGGCCGACCCCGGCCTGACCGTCGTGCTGGGCGGCCCCCACGCCTCGACGATGCCCGAGACCTTTACCCCGATCGCCGACATCGACTACGTACTGGTCGGCGAGGGCGAGGAATCCTTTCCCCTGTTTGCCGACGCTCTGGAACATCCCGCCACCTTCGATCCCCGGAAAATCCCCGGGCTGGTCTGGCGGGACGGGCGGGCCGAGTCGCCCATGGCCACCCGCATCATAAATCTCGACTCCCTGCCGTGGCCGGCCCGGCATCTAATGCCGATGCACGATTACTGGCATCGCGACTACCATGTGTCCTTCGGGATGCACGGCGGGAATTTCAACGTCATCACCACCCGAGGCTGCCCCAATGTCTGCAATTTCTGCGATCACACGGTGTTCGGACACCGGATCAGCTATCGCGGCGTCAAGGATGTGGTGGACGAGATCGAGGCGACGGCGCGTACCTATGGGATTCGCAATTTCGACGTCATGGACGACACCTTCACCCTCAATTATGCGCGGGTCATGGATTTTTGCGAGGAGATGTTGCGCCGTGACCTCAAGCTCTTCTGGTGTTGCCGGTTGAGGGTGACCGGTGTGACGCGCAACATGATCCAAACCATGGCTCGCGCCGGCTGCATCCGCTTCTCCGTGGGTATCGAAAGCGTCGACGAGCGAGTGCTGAAAGCCACCCAGAAGCGCATCACCATCGGGGAAGTCGTGCAGTCGCTCAAGTGGGCCAAAGAAACCGGCATATTGACCATCGGCAACTTCATGATCGGCAATCTAGGGGACGACCGCGAGTCGGTGGCGAAAACCCTGCGTTTCGCGTTGGAAACCGAGGAGATCGATTTGCCCAGTTACGTGATCTTGGTGCCCCTGCCGGGAACGCCTGTCTATGAAATCGGCAAGGAACGCGGCTGGATCCGTTCCTTCGACTGGGACGAATACCGCATGAACAACAAGGGCTTGCCGCTGATGCGCAACGAAGCCTTGAGTCATGAGGATATTCAGGAGCTCTATGCCCAAGCTGCTGCCAAGGTACGCCCCAAGATTCTCAAGGCTTTTGAAGAGTTACACACACCCCGTAAAAGTTTCTATCCTGAACTTACAGGAATATAGATGAGGCCACTGTACCTTTACGCCATCTTTCATCACAACCTGGCTTTCTCTTCCGTTGAAGAGAAACAGCGGCAAGAAGTCATTAGGCGCTGTTACCGGCCCCTGCTCCGTTTGGCGCGGGAGTTTGATATTCCCTTCGGCATAGAAGTAACCGGCTATACACTCGAAACAGCGACTGCCATCGACCCGGAGTGGCTGAAGGAGTTACGTGAATTATGCAACGGACCCTGCGAACTTGTAGGCAGCGGATATGCGCAGCTTATCGGCCCCTTGGTCCCGGCAGAGGTCAATCGCCGGAATTTGCTTTTGGGCAACGAAACCTATCAACGACTGCTCGGCAGGCGTCCAAATATTGCCCTTGTGAACGAACAGGCATACTCCGTCGGTCTCATTCGACACTACTTGGACGCAGGCTATCGCGCCATCGTAATGGAATGGGACAACCCGGCGCGTTACCATCAAGAGTGGAATCCGGAATGGAGGTATTTCCCGCAGATAGCGTTGGGACAGCACGGCGACGAAATCCCGGTAATCTGGAACAATTCTATTTCTTTTCAAAAGTTCCAACGATATGTTCACGGTGAATTTGATCTCGACGAATATCTTGATTTCATCTCAGGACACGCTGTCGATTCGTTCCGAGCATTCTCCCTCTATGGGAATGATGTGGAGATTTTTGACTTCAGGCCTGGCCGTTTTATCACCGAAGAGGGCATAGCGCATGATGAGTGGAGTCGAATAAGAGCTCTCATGAAAAGGTTGATGGAAGACGAGCGTTTCTCAATTGTTTCTCCTTCGGTACTACTTGACCTCCTGAATAAAAAGGGTGGCGGAAATTTCTTGAGACTGGAATCATCCGAGGCCCCCATCCCCGTAAAGAAACAGGATAAGTACAACATTACCCGCTGGGCCGTGACCGGCAGGGACGATCTGACAATCAATACAAAGTGCCAACGTATCCATGACGTCCTCGTTTCTCATAACGATACGCCTGACAACGCGTGGAAAGAACTTTGCTATCTCTGGAGCAGCGACTTCCGCACACACATTACCAGCAGCAGATGGAAATCTTACAGAAGACGCCTTGAAACCTTTGTACGTAAAACAGGGGCATCGAAACCGAATGTAGAGAATGAGTTGGCGCTGACGGATGCTTACCCTTCCGGGGTACTAATCAATCGGAACGAACGCTTCTTGTCTGTCACAACGCAAAAAGTGAGGATCACTCTGAATATTCGACGAGGCCTTGCGATTGATTCGTTGGTCTTTGTGGATGTATGCGACGAGAGTATGTGTGGAACATTAAAGCATGGTTACTATGATGACATTAGTAGTGGCGCTGATTTTTATACCGGACATGTTGTTTTTGAAACCCCGGGCCGCCCAAAAGTCACTGACCTGGCGCCTGTAACGCCGGTTGTTGGCTGGAATTCCAAATCGCAAGAAGTAGTAGTAACGGCGGCAGTTGAAACGTATCTCGGCAAGATTCTCAAAAGAATAACCATCGGTTCACATCAGGGAGTTGTCTCACTGGATTACAAATTCTTATGGAAAATGATACCAGTTTGTTCACTTAGATTGGGGAATATTACTATTAATCCAGAGGCATTCTGTCAAGAGCATCTCTATTACCGGAGTCACAACGGTAGCTCTGAAATAGAAACTTTTAAAGCTGCCGGTAAACGAATTTCACATGGAGAGCCAACTTCATTTCTTGTGTCGGCCAAAAAAGGGATTGGTGCAACGGAAGGAATTGTGGAGATTGGCGATTCACAGAAGTCGCTCTGCATTGAAGTCGATCGTGCAAAGTCTACTTTACTAGGATTGATAACCTTTAAACCTGTAAAGACAAAATATTTCTTTCGTTGCAGCTTTAGCGCATCAGAGATGGATGAAACCAGTAAAATAAAACATATATCAGAACCTATCAGCTGCACATTACGGCTTACTGGTATGTTTCTAAATCATCGCCTTTCAGATAAAATATGATCATAGAAGGTAGCATATCAACATTAACCCAATAAGCATACTTAATGGGTAATACAGGTTTAGATAAAATTGATCAGTTAGATGGAAAGGAATATTGATGACTAATAATATTATTTCCGAAAACAATCCGTTAACAATACTTGTTTACTCGCCATATAGCCAGGCAATGCCTCATGTACTCCATGAAATAACTATTGCAAAAAGCCTTCAGATGAGAGGCGCTAATGTTATATATATATGCTGTGATAAGTTTTACAGTGTGTGCGATGCGAATTGGGAAAGATGGGGGAAAAAAAATGAAGACTCATGCCGACTTTGCATGTCGCAGGCAAAATCTCGCTTAGAGTTGTACGAAATTAAACACGAATGGCTTTCTAGTTACATTGATCATCACACGGTCTCTTCTATTTATCAGTGGATAAACAACCTTCCTATAGATCAACTTAGAATGTGCTCTTACAAAGACTATGCTGTTGGGGGATATGGCCTCGCATCACTTTGCTCTCATTATCGCTTAAGCAACTTGGATATGAAGGAGCCTCACATCATATATACATACAAAAATTATATAGCAGGAAGCGCTTTGGCTATAGATGCTCTTACTGAAGCACTCGATGTACACAAACCTGATGTTATATTAATGTTTAATGGTAGATTCTTTAGCCACAACATACTCTTGAGCTTGGCAAAGCAAAGAGGAATAACAGCTTATATTCACGAACGCAGTTCGATTAAAGACACTATCCTTTTCAAATACAATGGTAATATTCTGGAGTCTGAACAGTCAAAGAACCACTGGAAAGCATGGGAAGACATACCACTTTCTTCGGGAGAGGTGAATTGCATTGATGATTACCTGGCCCAAAGAAAACTCGGAAACAACACAGGTTGCTTGTCAATCTCTCATGCAAATCATGATGAAAAGTTTATATATGAAACCCTTAACATATCTCAGAACACTAAAATAATTACTCTATTTACTAGTTCAACCGACGAATATATTGGATATCCGGGACTGAAATTCATTATTAACCAGACAGATCTTATCAAGAGAGCTATTAGCTTTTTTAAGGATAAGATCGAGTATTGCCTTGTCATCCGTGTTCATCCAAATGCTACAGAATCAGACCTTACAAACACAGATATGGCCGCTCTCAAAGATTCTTTACCCCCTAATGTAAAGATCCTGTACCCGGACGACAAGATTAGCTCATACAAGCTCATAGAAGTGTCTAATGCAAACATTGTCTTCATGTCGTCAATCGGTATCGAGGCCGCGGCCATGGGCAAGCCTGTTCTGATGTGCAGCGATATCTCCAGTTTTTACGGCCACCGATACTCGTTAAATCTTCCAGACGCCGACAGTTGTGAGGAATACATCGAACTGCTTTTGTCCGAAGATTTTTCCATAGAACGAATAAGGGCGGCATATCGTCATGCCTACTTTATCTTTTTTAGAAGATGCATACCGTTCCCCCTTGTGAATTCATACGAAACATATAAGGCAAAAGTATGCTACCCATCGAACGATCTCCTGATTCCCGGTTACGATGAATCACTAGATCGTGTGTGCGAAGCTATTTTAAATAAGCGATCAGCCGACCAGTTCCCCGATGAGTTGCTAAACTATTCACGCAAAGACGAAGACGACTTTCTTGACCGTAAATTGGGCACAACCAGAAGGGATACTAAAGGAAATACCCTCATACAGAAAATTCTCTTTGTCTGCCACAACATTCCTCCTTACGAGTTTTCCGGTACGCCGATCATAACACACACGCAAGCCAGGGAAATGCTGAGTCGCGGAAAAGAAGTCGCGGTTTTAATTCCTTCACAAGAAGTATCCGGAACGTTTTTCGAAGAAACAGCGCCGGATGGACTTAGGATATTCAAAATCCCTAAAATTGACAGGCGCTGGTCGTTTTTCGAGGAACTACAAAACCCAGTTACGGTTGAAAAGCATCTAGATATGGTGAAGGAAATTCTGCGAAGATTCGAACCGGACGTGATTCATGTGAATGACTATGTGGATATGCCGGTATTAATTTTCGAAGCGTTTGCCGCCTCAAAGGCAATAATAGTCAGAGAAATCTGGAACGACGAAGAAATTTGTTTCCGGGTCAGCCCTATCATAGAGGAAACACACGAAGTATGCTCAGGGCCAGAATCTTTTCAAGAGTGCAGTGCCTGCTACAGCAAATCAATTTCTGTCGAAATGCCCGATCTACAGCAAAAACTGGAATCTCATTGGCGCTACATAGAACATATCTACGCCTCTAAGATTAATGGTGCCATATTTGCTTCACCGATGTTTCGGTCTCATTTTAACCAATTTATCAGTATTCCCGACGAAAAAATAGCTACTATTGCTTGCGGACTGCAACGTCCGTCTTCAAAAATTGCCTTCCCTTTGCGGCCACGTGAATCTGTTACTACCTTTACCTTTATGGGAAACTTTTTTGAGTTTCGGAAAGGATTGGATGTACTGCTTCATGCCTGCCTAAAACTAGGTAACTCTCCTAATTTGCGTGTATTGATCTATGGTCAAGGCAGAGCTGATGCTATCGCGGCAATTGAAAATGTTTCCAGGTACACTCAAGGCACTGTTTCATATCAAGGCCGCTATTCGTCGAACGATCTGCCCCAAATAATTGATTCTACGGACGTTGGAATCGTCACCTCTTATTTCGAATCATACTGCCTGGTTTTACGCGAATTTCTCGCTGCAGGAATTCCAGTGATTACAACGGACTTCAGTGGTTCTGAGATAGTTAAAGATGGATTAAACGGGTTCCTGCTTAGACGAGGAGATGCATCCACACTCGCAAACAGAATAAATGCTATCGCTACAAATAATAATATTCTGCATACGCTCTCAGAGGGCGCCAAAACCACTCCAATACCTACGGCACAGGACGAGGCAAATGAACTATTGGATTTTTATGCTAAGCTAGCCCAACAACAAAGCAATTCCACTACAGATTCAATTCAAAATAGATTTCAATCACATATAGATAACAACTTATTGAAGAAATTAGATTCAAAAGAAATATGGCACTGTGGATTTATGGGAACAAGATTAAATTTAAATCCTAGCACATTTTCGTTATGCCATGACTCAGAAGTTGGAGATCCAATATCACACAAAATTGAAGACCTCACCCCCGAAACATACTTTGCATCAGTTAACCATATTCTGGAAGAATTAAATAATAACAGTAATTTCCCATGCAGGTCATGTTCTAAATGTAAAATAGATCTTTTTAAGTTCAAAAAAATCAATTTCATAACGGTTTGTACTTCAAACTACTGCAACAGCAGCTGTATTTACTGCACATCTCACATTAAAAAGCCACATAATTGCTACGATCCTATTTATTATATTGTAAAATTTCATAATCAAGGTTTGCTATCTTCAGATTGCTTGTTCGATTGGGGCGGGGGTGAGCCAACACTTAATCCATATTTTGAGACGGCAGTCAATTGGTTAAATAATCATGGATACAGGCAACGGATCAATACAAATGCCATACTTTTTTCTCAAATGGCTTACCAGGCTCTTCTGGATAATAAAGCTACCATTAGGATTAGCGTTGATTCTGGTTCTAGAAAAATATACCGAAAGGTCAAGGGCACAGACTATTTCGATGATGTTTGGGAAAATATAAGCAGGTACTGTAAAGCTGGTAATAAAATATATATAAAATATAACATATGCAATTATAATTCAGACAAGGGCGAAATAGATTGTTTTTTAGCTAAATGTAAACAAAATGGTGTAAGAAACATCATTATCGACGCGGAAGTGTCTTCATATCAACCAAGCAAAAATGCCGGACCGTTTTATTACCGCGAAAAAGAACATGATGCCGCTAAATACCTTGAAAGTCTGGCAAAAGCAGAACGAATGAAGGTTTCAATTAGTGGATATGCATACTCTGCCAGACCAGAATATGATGAATATGGCAAAATCAAGCTACCAAGTTGCTATTACAACAATATTGACTTCAGCATAATAAGCAGCAATGTCTATATAACAACATTTGCATGCGTTGACCATTTGATAGATAAACTTGCCGGCAATCCTGAACTACCCGTCATAATATGGGGTGATATCGATACGGCCGAGCTTGTCTATTATATTTTAAAAAAGCACAATATCGACACAAACTACTTTATAAACAACGAGAACAAACTAAATAGCAATGACACTTTTTGTCACATAACTCCAACATCAATCACTCATATTGCAGATAAATATGAAACAGCACACATTATACTTGTTGGTAGTTCTTGGAAAAACCATTTGAGGCAAATCAATGCTCATAAATACAATGTGAATCGTTTTGTTTACTATTTATCTAATATTAAATATTTCGAATACTCCCGAAACAATAATTCATCATAATCTCAATGATGCACAGACAAGATCAACATAACACCATGATATTATTATTTTCCACATATCAAGATATACATTACAAGTGAGAGTATCAAAACATGTCTCTTCTTAAGCATCTACCTGAAAGCTGCATTCGCTTTATTTCCTTCCACCTCCCCCAGTTCCATCCGATCCCCGAGAACGATGCCTGGTGGGGAGAAGGGTTCACCGAATGGACCAACGTGGCCAAGGCGCAACCCATCTTTGACGGACACTACCAGCCCCACGTCCCCGCCCAACTGGGTTATTACGACTTGAGAAATCCTTCCGTCATGAAGGCCCAAGCTGACCTGGCGCGGGAATATGGAATTCACGGCTTCTGTTTTTACCACTACTGGTTCAATGGGAAATTGCTCCTGGAAACCCCCCTTCACCAGATGCTTCAGTCCGGACAACCAGACTTTCCCTTCTGCCTTTGCTGGGCTAACGAGGACTGGACCCGCGTTTGGGACGGCAAAAGCGGCGATGTCCTCATAAAGCAGGATTACAATGATGTGGACGATATAGACCATATGGAATACCTGCTGCAATTTTTCCGGGACGGCCGCTATATCAGAATTACCGGCAAGCCCCTTTTCCTGGTATACAGGGCAAGCAAAATGCCCGACCCAAGACGGACAACGGATCTTTGGCGTGACATAGCCAGACGTGAAGGTATTGGAGAACTGTATCTTTGCAGGATTGAAAGTTCTTCCGAGGAAAGGATAGATCCCTCAGTTTTCGGTTTTGACGCGGCGGTCGAATTTCAACCGGACTGGACTTGCCTACCTCAAAAACAACAGGCTCCGGCATATGGAAAGCAGCATGTTTACAAATACGACGATTTCAGGGACAACGTACTCGGCAAGATCGAGCCTTCGTATGTAAGACATCCGTGCGTTCTGGTTTCGTGGGACAATTCCCCACGCCGGGAAAACGGCGTTGCCCAGATATTCATCGAGTCAAATCCCACCAACTATGGAAAGTGGTTACGGGAAACCGTCAACAAGGTACAAGAATCGCCGCGAGCGGAAAAACTGGTTTTCATAAACGCCTGGAATGAATGGGGTGAAGGTAACCATCTTGAACCGGACGAAAAATTCGGCACGGCATATCTTGAAGCCACGAAAGCAGTTTTTAATATGATAAACGGGATAAATCCCACCATTGCAATAAAATGCTGCACTCCCTCCCGTAAAAAGATCGGATGGGGCGATACTTCCTTCGCCGACGCCCTGGCGCGGGCGTTTGAACGGCTTGGGTACGCATGCCGCGTGGACTGCCGGGATAATTGGTATACGGAACCGGACACCGATATAGTTATCCATCTCAAGGGGCTTTATAACTATACCCCCTCCCCGCCATCCCTCAACCTCATCTGGATAATCAGCCATCCGGAACTCGTTACGGTGGAGGAACTCAACTCCTTTGACATGATTTTCTGCGCTTCCAAATCCTTTTCGCGAAAAATGGGAAACCTCTGTTCGCCTCCGGTGCACTACCTGCCGCAAGCGTCGGAACCTGATATTTTCAAACCCATGGGTCAAACGAAAAAAGAAATCGACATGCTGTTTGTGGGCAACAATTACGAAGCGAACACCGGCGGATGCCGGAAGATCATCGAGGACCTCTTGAAAACCGGTAAAGATTACAACTATGCCGTTGTGGGCCAACAATGGCGCGGAGTTGTGGATGACGCACGCATCCTGGGCGACTACGTGGAACCGCGGCAATTACCCCTCCTGTATTCCATGGCCAGGATCGTTTTGAACGATCACCACCGGGAGATGAGGCGGGAAGGCTTTATCAACAACAGGACCTATGATCTCGCCTTGTCCGGGGTGTTTCAGATAAGCGACCATGTGGAGGGCATGGAGGAGATATCTGTTGTCACCTACGATACGCCCGAGGACCTGCGCGACAAGCTCGACTATTTTCTCGGAAACGCGCAAGCGCGCGAAATAGCTGCATCCCTGGCCTACGACAAATGCCGGTCGTATACGTTCGACAACAGGGCATCCGAAATAATCATGCATGCTCTCACAACAAGGGAGCAAGCTCGGAGCTCCGTTCGTAGACGGGCCGACAGGGACGCGACGCAGGATGAAAAAGGTTTGCATGAATTTGCAGACTGGTCTCAATGCAAACAACAGGAAGGCGTTCTTTCCAATGATC
Organism: uncultured Geobacter sp.; assembly: GCA_964517595.1. Classification (GTDB taxonomy): domain Bacteria; phylum Desulfobacterota; class Desulfuromonadia; order Geobacterales; family Geobacteraceae; genus RPRC01. Next base: position 30,911 of record CAZFCG010000034.1, read on the forward strand.
ATTACGAAAAGTTCTACACGGAACTTTTTGGTCTCGACAAACAGTTCTACACCGAAAAAAGAATACTGGACATAGGATGCGGTCCGCGCGGCAGTCTCGAATGGGCGGACAACACTGCTGAGCGGATAGGGCTGGCCCCCTTGGCGGATGAATATAAGAGGTTGAACGAAGGACTGCATTCGATGCGCTATATATCGGCGCCGGCGGAACGGATACCATTCGAGGACGGCTATTTCGACGTGGTCTGTTCATTCAACTCCCTGGATCACGTAGACGATCTTTCGAAGACCATTTCTGAGATTAAACGAGTACTTGCGCCAGGTGGTGTATTCCTCCTCTTGACCGATGTCAACCATCAGCCTACGGAGTGCGAACCTATAGTCTTCTCATGGGATGTGGTCAAGCGCTTCGGTCCTGAATTTGTTTTGATCGAAGAACGCTTTTTTGAAAAGGACCCGCGTGGCATTTATGCAAGCACACGTGTTCCCTATGATTTCGGCAATCCGAATCCTCGCTACGGAGTCCTGTCCGCGAAGTTCATAAAGCCTGTTGCCGGCAGCCCTTTTATCTCCGTCCTGATTCCCACCTATAACCGGGCGCGTTACCTGGCGGACGCCATAAACAGCGCTCTTTCCCAGAAATATGACAATTTTGAGGTCGTAGTAGTAGATGACGGCTCGACCGACGAAACGGCGGAGACGGCGCGTTCCTTGAATGATCACAGGCTTAGATATGTGATCAAAGAACATTCCGGCGCGCCGGCTACGAGAAATCGTTGCATTGCCGAAGCAAAAGGAGATTTCGTTCTCTGGCTCGATTCGGACGACAGACTCCTGCCCAACGTCCTCCAGACATACGCGAACACCCTGAGAACTTGCCCATCGGCCGACGTGGTGTACGGCGACCTGGAAATCACCGACACCTCCTTCACGCCGACACACAACCTCAAATATCCGGACTGGTTCGGTCACAACCGGGAACTGCTGGCCCACCTCTTCATGAAAAACGCGGTCCCGAACCCCGGTACGCTCGTACGCAAAGCATGCTATCAGGTGATCGGCGGATACAACGAATCGTTCCGTAGAGCCCACGACTACCAATGGTGGGTCCGCGCTGCCACGTCCTGTGCATTCAAGCATTCCGGCATGATGGTGGTGCAGTGGCGTTGGCATGACTCCAACATGTCTTCCGGAACGGTCAGGTTCGACAAAAGCTTTGACGCGGAAATCGTCATGTCCATGCTTCACACATTCAGCCTCGCCGAGCTGTTTCCCGCGCTGGACTGGAGCGCGCCGGACAACGATGCCCGCCAGGCGGCATGGTTGACGGCGGCCAACCGATTCCTGACACTGGAGGACATTTCCGGCGCCTTATACTGCCTGAAAAAGGGAATTGAGGCCAAGCCATCCCAAGAGATCGAAGAAAGAATGCTCCACCTGTCAATGCTGCTGATTGAGGTAAACTCGAACACTGAAGATACCCTGAAGTGTTCCGGACAGGATTCCTTTTATTTCGAACTTAACGACCTGAGGGTAAAACTGTTGGCCACGCCCGGGTCTGAGGAACTCTCCGGGTCTATAAAAAAGATTCTGCTGGCACCCAGGAGGGAAGCAGAGAAACATATATGTTTGAACAAAGTATCCATAGTCATTCCTTACTACCGGCAACTGGACACAATAGCCGAAACTCTGAACTCCCTCTCAAACCAGACATATAGGAATATGGAAGTAATTCTGGTGAATGACGGCGATTCGGAGTCAGTCCTCCAGGTGTTCAACCGCTTTGCCGCGCTGAACCCCGACATCCAATGCAAGTACTTTTTCAAGGAAAACACCGGCCTCGCGGACACAAGGAATTTCGGGATCGCCCATTCCACGGGCAGGTACATTCTGCCTCTCGACTCCGACGACATGATTGCAAGCGTGTTTCTGGAACAAACAGTGAAAGTACTTGAAGAGCAACGGGAATTTGCCTTCGTCTTCACCGAAACCCTGTTCTGGGGAGCGAAGAACGAAATTTGGGCAACCTGTGATTTCGATCCGTTCCTGTTACTTCAACGGAACCTCATGACCTGCACCACCCTGTATCACAGGGAAGTATGGGAAAAGACCGGCGGCTACAACACAAACATGAAACACGGCTACGAAGACTGGGATTTCTGGATCAGCGCAGTAGAAAAAGGTTTTCGGGGAACCAATATCCATCTACCGCTCTTCATATACCGTCGCAAGAGCGATTCCATGCTGGAAAACCGCACCCTTTACGATCACCTGGCAA
>CAZFCG010000035.1:0-33122 GCA_964517595.1 uncultured Geobacter sp.
GAATGGGTGGCCGACTTCCATCGGAATCGCCGGCCGACTTGCCGCGGAATACGCATTTCCCCGATTTTTTGCGAGAATAACATAAAGAAACCTTATAAAACAACACGAATCCTTTCTTTATCCAGAAAGATGGAACTATATGAACCTGTTAGACAGTTCGTTATTTCAAACCCGTTTATTGAGTGACCGTTTATCAAGCGTTCTGTAACTCACGGTTGGAGAAAAGGGCGGCGCTCAGTTCATACCGCATCGCTCACGCTATTCACCCATTCAAATGCCTCAACCTGTGCTTTCATCAAGAGATCCATGCTGCATCCGGATTCATCCAGCAAGCGCACCACATCCTGAAAATCCAGTCGCTCCAGACTTTCCGTCAGACGGAGGAGGCCACCCAGATACCCCTCCCGCCGAAGAAGCGCCCGACGTACATCGCTTGTCAGGTTAAGCTGGACGATAATCTCCTCCATTGGCAGGTCCAGCAGAACGTCAATCAGGGAAAGAACCCCCGTCATGAACGCTTCACCGGCGTAGTCCGCGCCTGTAATCTCTTCCGGGAGGCTCCGTACCAGAATTTCCATGAGCCTGCCCCGCGTTGCGGCTGTTTCCAGCAGGGGGTTGCCCTCCCCACCCACTTTCTCCGAGGCAAAGAGTGACAGTTGTATCCATCGTTTAAGGTGTTTCATGCCGAGCACGACAAGGGCATGCCTGAGCGTTCGGATCCGTTCCCTCAACCCGATTACCACCGAATTTACGAGACGAAGCAGGTTATAGGTCAGGTTCGGGTTATGCTTGAAGATATCCTCGATCTCTTTTATCTCGGCATCCACGCATACAAGTTTCAGAAGCTTGAGCAGATCCGTGCTGACCGGATCAACACCCCTTGTCTTAAGAACCGAAGGCCGCGCGAAAAAATATCCCTGGAAGAGGTGGAAGCCCAGGTCGAAACACTCCTTATACTGCTCGGATGTTTCCACCTTTTCCGCCAGGAGGATCAGGCCTCGGTTTTTCAGGAGCGTAACCATCTTGCGGACCACAGCCGGTGGTGTCTGCAAGATATCAATCTTTACAACGTCAACTATCCCGTACAGAGGTTCGAAATCCACATGATACTGATTATCATCCAGCGCCAGTTTAAACCCCAGCTCTTTCAATTCCCGGCATCTGCGGATAACGGCCAATGTCGGCTCGATGGTTTCAAGCAACTCTATTACGACCCTTTCAGCGGGGAGTATTTCGAGAACATCGCTTTCCAGGAGATCAGCGGAGACGTTGATGAAGCCCTTGTGCTTACCCAACACTTCGTTCATGGAAAATGTGGTCAGCACATTACTGATCACGGAAGTCACGGCAAAGGAGACATCATTGATGTCCGCGAAGAAAGTATCGGTCGCGCGAAACAGCAATTCGTATCCGTAAATTTTTTTGCATCGATCCACAATGGGCTGACGTCCAAGAAATACTTTTTTCCGCTGAACATTCATGAAAAACGCTCCTCCCGAACCATCGAGAAACAAATACGTATTCTGAGACCGGCGAAAAGAACGGGATGTCTTGTCAAAAAAAAAAGCCGGCTTAAAAAGCCGACCTTTTTTGGTGCCCGGGACCGGGGTCGAACCGGTACAGCACAATGTGCCGAGGGATTTTAAGTCCCTTGCGTCTACCAATTCCGCCACCCGGGCAGGCCTGCCTTTCGCCATTGGTGAGGTTCCATTCCTTGGTTGCCCACCCGAAGGCCATTTGTGTTTTTCCGTTATTTCAGAGAATTATTTACCCTGTCTCTCAGCTCTTTTCCTGTCTTGAAAAACGGCGTCTTCTTGGCGGGGATATTAACCATTTCCCCGCTCTTCGGGTTTCTTGCCTCACGGGGCCCCCTTTGCCGTATGGTAAAACTTCCGAAACCTCGTATCTCGACCTTTTCTCCGCTTTTCAGAGCATTGCGGATGCTGTCAAAAACGATATCTATGATGATTTCAGAATCCTTTCTCGTCAAAAGACTGTTGGCTTCAAGCAGCCTCTCGACCAGTTCGCTTTTCGTCATACCTGCCACTCCTTGTTTCCTCTAGTTCCCCGCTCCGGAGGCATGGAATTTCATAACCTATGCATCCCGTTCATCCCATTCATCCATGAGAATTGGTGGAATTCCGGCATCCAGTAATACTAATCAATCCCGTCCGTTGTTCTTGTTCATTTCCTGTTTCAGCAGATCACCGAGATTTGAAGTCGCCTCACCCTGGGTGTCCATATAAGATGCGAACGCCTGCTTCTCGGCATGACCGGCAAGGGCTTTCACGGAAAGTGCTATCTTCTTCTCCACCGGGTCGATACTCAGGACAAGCGCGTCAACTGTCTCACCAACGGAGGTGAAGTCTTTGGGAGACGCCACTTTTTCATGGGAAAGCTCGGATACATGGATAAGACCTTCAATGCCGTCTTCGATTTCAAGGAAAACGCCGAAATCTGTAACTGAGGTCACTTTGCCGGAAACCTTCGTGCCGGGCCGGTATCTGTCAGGTATATCGGACCAGGGATCAAGGGCCAGTTGCTTGATTCCAAGGGAAAGCCTCTCGTTTTCAGGATCGATGTTCAGGACCACGGCCTGGACAATCTGTCCTTTGGCGTACAACTCTGAAGGATGCTTGATACGTTTGGTCCATGACATGTCGGAAACATGCACGAGGCCGTCGATTCCATCCTCCACGCCGATGAAGACACCAAAATCGGTTACATTCTTAATCTGGCCCTCAATCTTCGTTCCTACCGGATACTTGTCTCCTATGACCGTCCAGGGGTTCACCTGTATCTGCTTGAGGCCGAGGGAAATCCTTCTGCTCTGGACATCCACACCCAGTACCTCTGCTTCCACTTCCTCCCCTACCTTGAGGATATCCGAAGGGTGACGGACCCTTTTTGTCCATGACATCTCGGAGACATGTACAAGACCTTCCACTCCCTCTTCAAGAGAAACAAACGCGCCGTATTCGGCAAGGCTCACTACTTTGCCCTTTATCCTGTCACCCGTGTGATATTTTGACTCGACGCTGATCCATGGATCGGGAATGGTCTGCTTGATGCCGAGAGAGATCTTCTCCTTCTCACGGTCATACTTGAGCACTTTCACCTTTACCATATCACCGTTTTTCAGGGCCTCGGAAGGATGTCCCAGCTTTCGCCATGACATATCAACGATATGAAGGAGACCGTCAATGCCCCCCAGATCGATAAATGCGCCGTAATCGGTGATATTCTTGACGGTACCCTCGATGATCTGCCCCTCGGCCAGAGTGGCCAGGGTATCCTTCTTGAGCCTTTCACGCTCTTCCTCAAGAAGCACTCTGCGGGAAAGGACTACGTTTCCACGTTTTTTGTTGACCTTCACAACCTTGAACTGGAAGGTCTGGCCAATCAGCTTCTCAAGATTGCCGATGGGCCGCACGTCCACCTGGGAGGCGGGAAGGAAGGCGGAAACCCCGATATCAACGGTAAGACCTCCCTTAACATTGGCGATTATCTTGCCTTCCATAAGACCGCCACTCTCAACGGCTTCTTCGATTTTATCCCAGACGACCTCTCTCTCGGCCTTTTTGCGGGAGAGAACGACATATCCCCGGATATTCTCCTTCTTTTCGAAGTACACCTTTACCTCATCCCCGACCTTGACCGTAAGTTGACCGTTCTCGTCAAGAAACTCGGCAATGGGAATACATCCCTCGGATTTGTAGCGAATATTCACAAGGACATAATCAGGATCTATCTGTACAACAACACCCTTAACGATTTCACCCACCTTCGGCTGGCGCAGACTCTCCTGAAAAAGCTCTTCGAAGGTTTCTTTTCCCCCAAAAGAGGAGTCGTCCTCCGTATCGCTATTGAGCGTATCAGGCTCGTTGGTGATGTTGGTAAACTCTTTTTCGTCGTTCATTAAAATAGTACCCCCTAAATTTCTATGTTTTTCCCGCCCTATGCTAGCACACACCTTGAAAAACTCAATGTGTTTTGTCTTTGTCCAGAAACTCGATCCGTTCCAGCACCTCGTCGATAACCCACTTGGGTGTAGAAGCCCCGGCGGTCACGCCTACGGTATCCACGCCGTCAAACCATTCGTAATTGAGTTGCTGGGCTGTTTCTATATGATATGTTTTCGGCTGCAATTCAGCGCATACCTGGGCCAGACGCTTCGTATTCGCGCTGTTGTAACCGCCAATTACTATCATGCAGTCCACACGTTTGGCAAGCTCTTTGGCTTCTTCCTGGCGAACGGCAGTCGCGTCGCAGATTGTATTGAAAACCCTGATTTCACTACCCTTTACCAGGCATTCAAGCACAACGCTCTTCAGGTTCTCAAAAGACTGGGTTGTCTGCGCTACGATGCAGATCTTTCCCGATATCTTGAGACCGCAGGCCTCTTCTCCGGAACCGACCACATAAACCTTTCCCTTGGCGTATGAAACAATTCCCTGTACCTCGGGATGGTCGGCGTCCCCTACCACTACCACATCATATCCGGCCTGTGAAAGGCTTTTTACATGCTCCTGGGCCTTTTTGACAAACGGGCAAGTGGCATCCACGATCTCCAGCTTCTTGCGCATGGCATCCTGCAGTTCTTCGGAGGCGACACCGTGGGATCTTATGATAATAGCGCCATTTTCAAGCTCCGACACGCTCTTCAAGACCTTTACCCCCATCTCCTCAAGACGCTGCACTACCTGGGGAGAATGGATAATCGGGCCGAGGGTGTACGTCTTACCGCCCCGCTCGGCGGCCTCAAAGGCCATCTGGGTGGCACGCTTCACACCAAAACAGAAACCAGCCTGTTCAGCGAGGATGATCTTCAAAGGTCTTCTCCGTGTCTCTTCTCTGAGGGGCGGTCGCCAAGCTCAACGTCGCGGACGATTGTCGACATTCGCGAAAGCACGTCTTCAATGGATACACCGGTCGAATCTATAAGTAGCGCATCATCAGCCATGCGAAGGGGCGCTACTTCCCGTTGCTCGTCCCTGGCATCACGAGCGGCAACCTCCGCCACGGTCTTTTCAAGTGTGACGTCTTCCCCTTTGGCAAGCAACTCCAGATAGCGTCTCCTTCCCCTTTCTTCAGGGGATGCCGACAGAAAGAATTTCACTTCCGCATCGGGAAAGACCACTGAACCGATATCTCGCCCCTCCAGGACCACATTCCCGGAGCGGCCCATCCTCCGCTGCTCATGGAGTAGAATGTCACGGACAGCCTTTTTCGCCGATATACGAGAGGTAAGCTGGCTTATCTCCGGAGTGCGTATAGCTTCCGACACATCCTCGCCATTTGACAGAACGCGATAGCCTTTCTCATCTCTTTCGAAGGATATCTCCAGAGAAGCGCAGATACGTCCCAGAGCCTCGTCGTCATCAGGTTTGACCATGGCGCGCTTGACAGCCAGCGCAACGGCCCGGAACATGGCCCCGGTGTCTATGTAAAGATAGCCGAGACGCTCCGCGAGAAGCCGCGCCACCGTGCTCTTGCCGGCGCCTGACGGCCCGTCTATGGCCACGACAACCCCTCTGCCACCCACTTTCACGCCGTCCATCAGCCGCGAACCCTTTCCAGCAGATTGAAGAAGGAGGGAAAGGAAGTGGAGACGCACCCCACATTGTTTACCGTGGTAGTACCCCGTGACACAAGACCGGCAATCAACATCGACATGGCAATCCGGTGGTCCCCGAAGCTGTCATAGGCGCCGCCGGAAAGCCGCCCGCCCCCGGTTATCTCCATCCCGTCTTCGGTTTCAACTACATCCGCGCCGGCCCCAGACAGATTTCTCGCCATGGCCGCTATGCGATCCGTTTCCTTTACGCGCAACTCCCGCGCGTCACGCAGGACCGTCTTTCCTTCGGCGTGCGCGGCGGCTACGAAGATTATGGGGAATTCGTCAATGGCCCTCGGCACCAGTTCACCGCCGATATCAATCCCTTGCAAGGAAGATGAACGCACCAGCAGATCGGCAATCGGCTCCCCCGAGACCACTCTCGGATTCAACTGTTCGATGGAAGCTCCCATTTGCAGGAGGATGTCGATGACGCCGGTCCTGGTCGGATTCATGCCAACGCTCTCGATAAGCAGTTCCGAATCCGGAACGAGAAGAGCAGCAACAATGAAAAAAGCCGCGGAGGAGATGTCTCCCGGAACCAGGACCTCCTGACCCTTAAGGCCTTTTCCGCCCCTGATGCGCGCGCCATTGGGCAAGGGCTCGATATCCGCACCAAAGTAACTGAGCATCCTTTCCGAATGATCCCTTGAAAGGAAAGGTTCCGTGACTGATGTTTCACCATCGGCATAGAGTCCCGCCAACAGGATGGCGGATTTCACCTGGGCGCTGGCGACCGGAGAGTCAAAGCGGATGCCCTTGAGTTTGCGCCCCTGTACGGCAAGAGGCGCCCTGGACCCTCCCTCGCGGCCGAAGAGCGTGGCGCCCATCCCGGCCAGAGGCTTGATGACCCGGCCCATGGGGCGGTTTCGCAGGTAGCGGTCACCGGTCAGAACGGAGAAGAAATCCTGACCGGCCAGCAAACCTGCAAGGAGTCTCATGGATGTTCCGGAATTTCCGCAATCCAGGACATCTTCCGGCTCCTTCAGGCCGTGGAGACCCGCGCCCCGGATGCGAACGGTATCTCCATCGTCGCATGCGTCGACACCCATGTCGCGAAAGGCGCGAAGGGTTGAAATTGTGTCCTCACCCCGGAGAAAGCCGCGGATAACGGTTGTACCATTTGCCAGGGCGCCGAACATGATCGAGCGGTGAGAGATGGATTTATCCCCCGGCACGGTAATGACTCCCCGCAGACCGGCGGCCGACTGAACCGTATAATCGTTCACTTTGATCACTCCGGTGTAATTGATGCCTACAGAATAGAATCCCTGCTCTCTTTTGAACGGGCGAAAAAAGCCTCAAGCCCGGCGTCGTCGCCATCCTGGACCAGCAAGCGCAGATGCGCGAAACAGGACGAAAAAAAATCCATCATCTCTACAACCGCCTCCCTGTTCATCAGCGCGATGTCACGCCACATGGCGGGATCGGATGAGGCAATGCGGGTAAAATCCCGAAATCCACCGGCCGAATAGGAAAGGATGTTCTCATCGAATCGGTCATATCCGCCAACGGCATTCACCAGCGAATATGCGACCATATGGGGGAGATGGGAGATAGCGGCGACAATCCTGTCGTGTTTCGCCGCATCCATGGACACGACTTCGGAACCGGCGATTTCCCACATCCGGACCACTCTCTCCAATGCCTCCGGGTGAGTGCGGGATGTTGGGGTCACAATACAGCGCTTACCCTGAAAAAGTGTCGGGAAAGATGCCTCAACACCTGAATTCTCGGTGCCGGCTATGGGATGCCCCCCGACAAAATGGGCGCCTTCCGGCATTAACGGCTCGCATGCGGTCACAATGGCTTCCTTGACGCTTCCGCCGTCAGTGACAACACAACCCGACTCAAGAAAGGGAGATATGGTGGAAACAAGAGAGGCTATTGAACAGACAGGTGTCGCCAGAAACACGAGATCAGCGCCGCGCACTCCTTCCCGGGGATCATGGGTATATCCGTCGATCACTCCAAGTTCTATGGCGCGGAGCAGATTGGGCGCCTGCCGTCCGACACCGATTATTTCTCCCACCTCACCCCGTTCACGGAGTATTCTCGCGAGAGCTCCCCCTATCAGGCCGACACCGATTATAGTCATACGACGGCTAAGAGGCATGAACGCCTCGCCGCGAAGGAAACTTCAAGAAAACTTCATAACGTCCGGTGCTCCGGCCTGCCGCGAAGCTCATTGCGGTGACTTTTCCCTGCTTGGATTCGGATAGGATCCGAGAATTTTTACAAATTGGCAGCACTCTCGCAACTCCCGTATCGCTTCTTCCACGGGCGCATCCGTAATATGGCCGTTGAGATCAAGGAAAAATATGTACTCCCACGCCTTCTTTTTCAGTGGCCGTGACTCTATCTTGTTCAGATTGATACCCCGCTTGGCAAAGGGCGCCAGCATTTTATGCAGGATACCCGGTTCGTCCTTCACGGAAAAAAGAAGGGAGGTCTTGTCGTCACCACTCTTCTCCGTGTAATTTTTCGCAATCACGAGAAAGCGGGTGAAATTGTTGACCTGATCCTCTATCCGCTCCCTCACTACCTTTAGTCCGTAGACGGAAGATGCAAGCTCGCTTGCAATAGCGGCTGCTGTATAGTCCTCGCCGACGATCTGGGCCGCGACAGCCGTTGACGCCACATCCACAACCGGAATGTTCGGCAGGTTTTCCGCCAGCCATTCTCGGCACTGTGCGATTGGTTGGGGATGGGAGTAGACCTTCTTTATGTCTTCCATGCGACCGGTGCGGGAAAGAAGATAGTGATGCACTTCTAGGAGGACTTCGGAAATTATCTTCAGGTCGCTATCCATGAACATGTCCAGGGTGTGGGAAACCATCCCCTCGGTAGAATTCTCAACGGGCACAACCCCGTACCGGGCCATCCCCTTTTCCACCTCTTCAAAAACAGCCGGAATGGATTTTCGGGGTATCAGTTCCGCGGAAAGTCCGAACTGCTGCATGGCGGCAATGTGCGTGAAGGTAGCCTTAGGTCCGAAAAACGCGACCTTCATCGGCTCCTCCAGAGACAGGGATGCGGAAATTATCTCGCGAAAAACGCTCTTTAACGCCTCATTGGGAAAAGGTCCGGTATTTTTAGCCATGAGCCGTTCATAGATCTCCAGCTCGCGGCTGGGGACATAGAACTCCCGGCTTTCCCCCTTCTTCAAACCACCAATGGCAATAACCATCGAGGCCCGTTGATTAAGGAGGTCGAGAATACCTTCATCCAGTTCATCTATTGCATGCCTGATTTCTTCGATTGTTTTCTTTTCAGACAAAAGGAGTCACCTGAGAGAGGGGCTTTCCAGTGTGTGGAGCACGATAATCTATAGCAATCGTAGTGAAAAAGCAAACTTTTTCTGGACCGATGCCGCGTTCCCGGAAGAAGACCTGGAGAAGCAGGAGTCACTGGCGAAAAAAGAACCTGGCGCGATGATTGGTACGCTCTATCTCTTGACCGGACGATGCCATTCCCAAGAGACACGCCCCGATACCATTGTAAATATGGGAAAAACAAGGCGCGTATAAATTTGGAACTTCCTAACCCATGTCAAGATATGTATACTATCGCGCAAATCCGACTGCCGCCTGTCCAGGCAGAACGGATACTGAACCGTTGGTCCAGGAAGAATCGGAACCTTCAAGAAGGCCTTTTCATGCCCGAAAAACCGTCTGCCAGAAGATTCACCCTCGTGCAACGACTGATAGGCAGTTACGCGGCCGTAGTTGTTTTCAGCATGGCGGCGACCTGTTTTTCCATTTTCGGCCTGTACTCTCTGAATGGAATCGTCCGTGATATAGCAAGAAACGACTTCGCATTCATGAGGTCCGCGGAAGGACTGCGCGATTCCATCGAAGCCCAGAAAAGGAACGCGGCGAAATATTCGGTTCTTAAATCTAAAGAATTCAAGGAGCTTTATTATCTTTGGCGCAAGGAATTCATCGGAAGTATCGATGAACTGAAAATTACCGGCAAGGGCCCGCTTCTGGACAACCTGATCAACAGCTACCGGGTCTTTTCCATCAGGGCGGAGGACCTGTTCGCGGGTGAAACGGAAGACATCACGCACCTCAAGGAAGCCGCTGAAAAGGTGGACTCAGCCATCGAAGCCCTCTACACGCAGCGGCAGAACATACTTAACGATAAACTTAAAAACGCCGATAACGAACGGGAAAAAACAGTAAAATGGACCGTGGCGCTCTCTTTCGCCGGTTTTTTTCTTGCCCTGGGCGTAACCCTCCTCTTCATCATCACCATCTCATCCTCGATCCGCAAATTGAAACACGCCACCCATCTGATAGCGGGGGGTAACTTTGACTTCGACCCGCAAATCCCTCCGGGTGATGAAATCGGCGATCTGGCCCAGGATTTCACCCACATGGCCTCACGGCTCAAGACTCTGGAACAGATGAGTCTGGACGCCAGCCCCCTCACACGGCTTCCCGGCAATATCGCCATTGAAAGGGTCCTCACGAAAAAACTCCAGGCCGGAGAAACCTTTGCCGTCTGTTACGCGGACCTCGACAATTTCAAGGCTTACAGCGACAGGTACGGATACATCCGCGGAAGCGACCTCATCAAAATGACCGGCGAGACAATCCATGAAGCCGTGCAACGACACGCAGACGAGAATGCCTTTGTCGGCCATATCGGTGGTGACGACTTCGTGATGATCATTTCCTGCAACTGTGTTGATGAGGTATGCAAGGCGGTCATCAAAGACTTCACTGAAAGAGTGCCGGAATTCTACTCCCCCGAAGATCTGGCCAACGGCGCCATCGAGGGGGTTGACCGATATGGGGTACAGAGGGTCTTTCCAATAATGACCATATCCATCGCCGTCGTGACCTGCCAACAAGGGGAATACGACTCGGCGACGATCATCGCGAAAACAGCGGCTGAGATCAAGGAGTTTACGAAGGGAATGGAAGGAAGCAATTACTTTATCGACCGCAGAAGGACGGCACGATGAAAAAATACGCGATTCTTGTTTTCCTGGCCCTAATTGCACTTTCAGGTTGCGTGACACCTCCCGCGATCCCGAAGAAAGACCCTTTCGAACAGGAACAGAGACGGAAGCTGGCGCTTGCCCGCATGCTCCTGGAAGACAACAGGGAAGCAGCCGCCAGGGAGATCCTCACCCGCATCAGCAAAGAACGGATGATTGCGGGAGTGACTGATGAAGCGCTGTTCCGGCTTGCTCTGCTCAGCCTCGAGCCGGGAGAGAAGAAGATTGCCACGGCAAAGGCGGCGAGAAGCCTGGAATCAATATTAATCAATTATCCTTCGAGTCCGTGGCGGTCCCATGCAGCGGCGCTGAAAGGAATACTGGACGCATACGATATGTCCAGTCGGGAAATCGCGGAAATGGATAAAGCCATCCGAGGCATGAAAAACGCCAACGCCTCCCTGGGAAAAGAAAACAGGGAACTGCATGAGGATATTAAGAGATTCAAGAAACTCGACCTGGAACTGGAGAGGAAAAGACGCAGGTAATCCCCCTTTATATCCCGAACCTTCCCATCAACACATCATACAGACCCGATGGCGAGGCGTTGAATACGGCCACCTCCATTTTCAACTCTTCGCCCAGGTCCCGGACGGTCAGGTCATCGATGAATATTCCCTCGTCCTCTTTCAGCATCACATCGGGAACAAGCAGCAGGTCGAAGACCCCTCTTCCGCGCAGCCCCTCCACGACTGCTTTTCCCGGAACAAGACCCGCAACCGTAACAGTCTCTCCGAACAGGGAATTCTCTACAGCCACCGTACTGAACCGGATACCGGTCTTCAGCGACAGCCGCCCAAGAAAGTCCGTCACAACGCCCGACGCGGAGATGCCGGTAACAGCGGCGACACGAACAGGTTTCATCGGCTCGGCCATGTAAAGGACATGGGATGCGTCTTCGAGAAAAAGAGGAACCATTCCCACGCCGTTTTCCAACTGCGGAAAGTCACCATATTCCTCAATTGCCGGAAAAGGAGACCCCGCCTTCAGGTAAAACTCGTCTCCGAAAAAGAGAAATGGTGCGCCAAGACGGGACGCAAGGGCCCGCGCGCCGGGCTGCCAGTGAGCTATGAATTCCGCTGCGTACTCCCTAGTAACAGGACAGAGCTCCGCCAGGGAATCCCGATATCTGGTCAGTCCTACCGGAACCACGGCAAGGGAGGCGACCTGGGGGTATAGACCCGCCAGATCGCGGACCGTTTCCTCAAGATACCTTCCGTCATTCCTGCCTGGGCAGAGAACAACCTGTGTATGCATGGTGATTCCGGCATCGGCGAGTTCTCGCAACCGCTCCATGATCGGCCGGCGCTCCCTGTGTCCCAGGAGCTCTCCCCGCAGACGGGAATCGGTGGCATGAACAGAGATATAGAGAGGAGAGAGTCGCTGCCGGCGGATCCTGTTCAATGCCTCGCGACTCAGGGATGAAAGGGTTACGAAGTTACCATACAGGAAGGAAAGGCGATAGTCTTCATCCTTCACGTAAAGAGACCGGCGAAGCCCTCCGGGCAACTGGTCAACGAAACAGAAAAGGCAGGCGTTTGAACACCGGGACGGCCGAGGCGCCGCGAAACGAAGCCCCAGAGACTCCCCCTCGGCCCGCTCAATCTCCACCTCCCAGATATCACCTCCAGGCTTTTCTATCTCCAGGACAAGCTCGTCATCATCGGAATAAAAACCATAATCGATAATGTCCCTGATCCTGTGGCCATTGATGGACAGGAGACGATCTCCAGGTTCAATATCCATTTCCACGCCGATACTGCCCGGTTCCAGGTATTCAATGACAATGCCTTGTTTCATGCGCCTTTGAAATACATACTGGAACGATACCAGGAAAGATAAGAGGAAAAGAATACCTTCAGCACAGCGGTTGCCGGAACCGCCAGGAGCATGCCGAGGATCCCGAAAAGCTGGCCGCCGATGAGAAGCGATACTATTATCACCACAGGATGGAGTCCCACCTTGTCGCCGACAATTTTCGGGGTGATAATCCCTCCCTCTATGGCCTGAACCACCGCGAACCACCCGAGACACATAAGAGGATGAAGGATATCGTGAAACTTTAGAAGCGCCATTGTCATGGAAAATACGATACCGAACAGCGTCCCCAGATAGGGAATAATGAAAAAGACGCCCGACATCGTGCCGATGACAACGGCCAGGTCGATGCCTATAATCAGGAGACCCGCGCTGTACAGCACGGCAAGTATGGCGCAGACGGTAAGCTGGCCGCGCACGAAACCCGATAGAATTTCGTCAATCTCCGCGACCCGGGCGGCAAGGCTGGAACGATAGCGGCAAGGGACCAGTTCCTCGACGCCTGCCCTTATGCGCGGCAGATCTTTCATGAAGTAATAGAGATACAGGGGGGTGATCAGGTAGCCAAGTATGGACAGGACAAAAGCCAGGGTTGAACTGACCGCCTTGCGGAAAAAGCCGAAGGTCTCACGAGCCACATCGAAGGAAATACCCTTCAACTGCTCCAGCAAGTGGTTCAGTTGCTGGTATGCCTTGCCGGGTGTTTCAATGCCCAGGTAGGTTTTTATTTCCAGGGGGATGTAGTTGTACAGACGATCAGCATAGTCCGGCAGGCTTATCTGAATGCTTTGCACTTCACGGACGATGGAGCTTGTAAAAAGATACACGGCAAGGGAAGCCAGAAGCGCTATGGCAAGCAGAACGGAGATTATGGACAATGCGCGATTCATACCGTGGCGTTCCAGATATCCCACCAGGGGATTCAGGAGATAGGCCAGGACAAGGGCGATAGATACAGGGAGGAAGATAGCCCCGGAAAAGTACAAAACCGTGCCGACGGCAATCAGCATACCGCCGGTTACCGCTGGAAACAGCCAATCCTTTTTCTTCATACGCTCTCTTTCCTTGGGTAACACAAAAAAAGAGGAGCAAACGGCGCCTCCCCACATGAGTTGCGGGACGCGCGCCGTGGCTCCTCCTGTATGTCCAGTTTCCTACTGGTGCAGCCTGAAGCTTCCATCAACGGAGGTGATATGGGAAATGGCGTGTTTGTAAATGAGAATATCCCCCTTTACCTCCAGAAGAACGGAAAAATTGTCAAATGATTTTATATGCCCCTCCATCTTCTCTCCTGACATGAGATAAACGGCCACCTTGACTCGCTCTTTTCTCGACTGGTTTAAATATTGATCCTGGATATTGAACGGTGCCTTTGCCATACCCCTCTCCTTTAATCAAAAAAATCATGTGCATTGCGCACAATAATAGCAACATTTTCGGGATATTCAATCCATTTAATTTCCGGATCCTGATTGAACCATGTCAACTGCCGCTTGGCATAACGGCGAGTATCGCGCTTCATCAGCGCGACCGCTTCGTCCAGCGAATATTCCCCTGCAAGATACGCGGCCATATGGCGGTAGCCCAGTGAACGCAACGGTTTGAGAGATGGCGGAAATCCCTCTTCCAGCAGCGCCCTTACCTCTTCCACCAGACCGTCCCGAATCATGGCATCCACGCGGTTTTCTATGGTTTCATAAAGAGTGGACCTGTCGGCGGCGAGCCCGATCTTGAGACATTCGTAAGGCGCCTCCGCGAAACCGTGCCCGGCGCGCAGTTGCGATACCGGGCGTCCCGTAATGCGGCAGATCTCCAGCGCCCGTATTACCCGCATCCGGTCGTTGGGATGAAGACGGGCCGCGGATTCGGGGTCCGCTTTTTCCAGAAGCCCATGGAGGAAACTGTTTCCCTCCCTGTCGGCCAGTTCCCGAAGCTCCATCCTTATGACTTCATCCCCGGCCGGGGCGTTCACCAGCCCCCGCGTAAGGGCCCTTATATAAAGTCCGGTGCCTCCGCAGACGATGACACGATTTCCACGCGCATTGATATCAGCAATGGCACTGTCAGCCGCGGCGCGGTAGTCCGCCGCCGAAAACGGCTCGTCGGGCTCAACCACATCGAGGAGGTGATGGCGCACGCGCCCTCGCTGCGCGGGTGTGGGCTTCGCGGCGCCGATGTCCATGCGGCGATAGACCTGCATGGAATCGGCATTCAGTATCTCGGCATCAACGGTTTCCGCCAGTTGGAGCGCGAGGCCGGTCTTGCCCGAAGCGGTCGGCCCCAGAATCACCAGAATCTTTATCTTTTCGCTCTTGCTTTCCACATCAGACCCTTTTGAACATTTTTTCCACTTCTTCGCGGCTGATCCTGCGAAACACAGGCCTTCCGTGGGGGCAATTGGTGGCGAAACCGACGGAATCCAGGGCATTGAAAAGAGCGGCCGCCTCCACCTCCGACATAAGATGTACTCCCCTTACTACACTGTGGCAGGCCATCCGCATCAGTATCTCTTCCTGGATATCCAGAAAAGAGCGGCTCCTTCCCAGTAAGGACAGCTCCTCCACCACATCGCGCAGAACCCTTACGAAATCCCGCTTCGCGAGCATGCGCGGCACGGATTGGGCAACCTTGGCCGTACCACCGAAATCTTCCAGATGGAAACCGAGCTTTTTCAGCAGGGGAAGGTGCTCGTCCACCACGGCGGATTCGGAGTGGGAAAACTCGATTACCTCCGGGAAGAGGAGGCCCTGCGACTCCACCGAACCCACAGAAAACTCCCGGCGGAAGCGTTCAAAGGCAACCCGTTCATGGGCCGCATGCTGATCCACAAGTACGAGGTCCTCCCCGTCGCAACAGACAAGGTATGCTCCCGCATATTGGCCAATATACGAGAGAGAGGAAAAAAAACCGGCGACCGGGGTCGGTTGCGTCACATCGCTTCTTGCAAGGTCCGGGGCCGGCGCGGCAATTTGCGCCGGCTCATTTTCAGTGACGGGAACGCGGCGGAACGGTATTTCCTTCTGAGCGGAAGGCGCCGCGACCGATGTCCGGGCCTGATATGCGGCCAGAGAGTCCCGCACCTCCGCGACCCTTCTTTCAGCCACGGGCTCACCCGCCACCCCTGGAGAAACGGTTTCCGGAGCGGGTCTCTGTTTCCACGGCGTTGAATGGAGCATCCCTTCCAGAGTTGATGTAATAAAGTCATGGACACGGGATTGTTCCCGGAAACGGACCTCGTGCTTGGTGGGATGGACATTAACGTCCACATCGCCGGGCGGAAGCGACAGGAACAGCGCCGCGACCGGATAGCGCCCCTTTTCCAGAAATCTCCGGTATGCCTGCAATACCGCGTGCTGCAACACCCTGTCCCGAACGAACCTGCCGTTCACGAAGGTATACAGATGCGAGGCAACGGAGCGGCTGCATTCCGGACGGGCCGCCAGACCGTGCAGACGCATCCCGCCATCCTCGCGGTCAACGGAAGAGATCTGGGCGGCCATAGACCGGCCAAGGAGTGACAAGGCCCTCTCCTGGAGGTCGCTTTTCAGAGCCCGGAACACCACCCTGCCGTCATTGAGGTACACGAAGCGCACATCCGGGCGGGAAAGGGCGAGACGGGTAAGATGGTCAGCCACATGCCCGGCCTCGGTCTCGGCGCTCTTCATGAACTTGAGCCTCGCGGGGGTATTGAAGAAAAGATTTCTGACCTCGACAATCGTCCCGTCCGCCATTCCGCGCGCCTTGACATTGCGGATCACGCCTCCCTCGGCATAAATCTCCGTTCCCTCGACGCTTCCCTTTTCCCGCGACGACAATGTTAAACGGCAAACCGAAGCGATGGAAGGCAATGCCTCTCCCCGGAAACCCAGCGTCGAAATGGAGAGAAGGTCGTCATCGGTGACAATCTTGCTGGTGGCATGCCTCTCAAGAGCCAGCAGTGCGTCTTCCCGCGACATGCCGCAACCGTTATCGCTCACCTTGATGAGACGCCTCCCGCCTGCCTCGATTTCCACCACTATCTCGGAAGCGCCCGCATCCAGGGAATTCTCCACCATCTCTTTCACTACGGAGGCAGGCCGCTCGACCACCTCACCGGCGGCTATCTTGTTGGAAAGATTCTCGGAAAGTATCCTTATACGAGCTGCCATCAAAACCTCACATCCAAGGTTCGGCGCTTGAAGTCATCCTTCTTTCACTCCGGATGCCCCGATACCTTTTTCAGACTCATCAAAAAGTATGGCTGGCAGCATACCCTATCCCACTTCCCCGTGTAAAGGATGGCCGCGGAGAATTCCATGCCCATGGAAAGGGTCGGAAAGAATGCCCCATTTCAAGACGGCTACAGCCGAGTGGCGCCAAAAATCTTCCCATTTCGGTCGTTTACTGTTAGACTTTACAAGCCTGTTTACCGATGTAACTCTGAAAAACATGCTTCAGCTCACTGGAAAGGAATAACGCGAAACAATGAAATACATAAGCACCAGAGGAGGCATCAAACCCATATCCTTTAAAGAAGCCGTCATGATGGGGCTGGCGACCGACGGAGGTCTGCTCCTCCCGGAAAGGATGCCCGTCGCGGACAAAGGGACTCTCGAATCATGGAAGGACCTCCCTTACCGCGAGCTGGCATTCCGCATCATAAGCCTTTTCTGCGACGATATACCGCCCGCTGACCTGAAGCGTCTCATAGACCGATCCTATGACGCCTTTGACCACGAGGAAATCACCCCCGTAACCCGCAAGGGAGGTGTCCATATCCTGGAACTTTTCCATGGACCTACCCTGGCCTTCAAGGACGTGGCTCTGCAACTGCTGGGCAACCTGTTCGAATATCTGCTCAAAGAGCAGGGACGAAAGATGAACATCGTCGGAGCGACCTCGGGCGACACGGGAAGCGCGGCGATTTACGGGGTAAGGGGTAAGGAAAACATCGCCATCTTCATTCTCCACCCGCACGGCAAGACCTCACCGGTGCAGGCCCTCCAGATGACCACCGTGCTGGATGACAACGTGCGCAATATCGCGGTAAAGGGTACCTTCGACGACTGTCAGAACATGGTCAAGGCGCTTTTCAACGACCTGGAATTCAAGGAAAAGTATGCCCTGGGCGCGGTGAATTCCATCAACTGGGCACGGGTCCTGGCTCAGGTAGTCTATTACTTTCATGCATACTTCCGCGTCGCCGAAAACCTGACGGAACAGGTAATCTTCTCCGTCCCCACGGGGAATTTCGGAGATATCTTCGCCGGTTACGTGGCAAAACGAATGGGTCTCCCCATCAGGCGCCTGCTTCTGGCCACCAATGAGAACAATATCCTCACGAGATTCGTAAACAGCGGCGATTATTCGCTGGGGGATGTGTCGCCTACGCTGTCCCCTTCCATGGATATTCAGGTCGCATCCAATTTCGAAAGGTATCTTTTCTATCTTTTTGGCGAAAACCCGGAAAAGGTCCGCAATGCCTTTGCCCGCTTCGCGGAAACAGGAAGGATGGAGTTTTCGCCAGCCGAGATGGATACGGCCAGGGGCGACTTCCTGTCCCAATCGGTGAATCGAGCCGAAACCCTTGAAACAATAGCTGATTTCCACGAAAGGACCGGATATCTCCTGGATCCGCACACCGCGGTGGGGGTTAAGGCGGCTCTGGATCACGCTGATTCCGGGTTTCCCCTCATCTGCCTGGCAACCGCCCATCCCGCCAAATTCGACGAGGCCGTAGTCACCGCCACAGGGCGCCGGCCCGTGAGACCGGCCTCCCTGTCCGGGATCGAAACGCTCCCTTCCCGCTGCGACATTCTGGATGCGGACCTGGCCGCCGTAAGGGCGTTCATTGAACGACACGCGCTGTAGCCCGGCAGCTTATCTGTCATCTGTTGTGAACGCCACTGACATCCGCGAACACCGGACGCCATGATACTGAACTGGACCGAAATAGACACGGTGTTGCTGGACATGGACGGGACCCTGCTGGACCGCCATTTCGACGACCACTTCTGGATGGAACACGTCCCCCGGATCTACGCCGGGAAAAACCGCATCACCCTGGAAGCAGCCAAGAAGAAACTGTTCCGGCTCTTCCGCTCCCAGGAAAAAACCCTCAACTGGACCGACCTTGATTACTGGTCTTCACGCCTCGGACTCGACATCCCCCTCCTGAAACGGGATGTCGAGCACCTCATCTCCGTGCACCCATTTGTCTCGGAATTCCTCCTTTTCGCGCGCAAAAACGGCAAGGCGGTTTATCTGGTGACAAACGCCCACGGCAAGACACTGGAACTGAAGATGAGAAAGACACGGCTCGGCCCGTATTTCAGCGGAATAGTTTCGGCCCACGACATCGGACTTCCCAAGGAAGACGAGGCGTTCTGGGAGAAATTGCGGAAACGCATCCCATACCACCCCCTCCGGACCCTTCTGGGCGAGGACAGCGAAACAAACCTGAAAACAGCGGCGGCATACGGAATCAGACACCTCGTGTTCGTGAGCAAGGCCAGTTCCATGCTGCCGCCAAAGGCCTCCAGGGATTTCGTTTCCATACATTACTTCAACAGGCTCATCCCTCCCCCCGGCGCCATGGAGGTCTCCCTGAGCGACTGCCTCCCTGTCGGATGGACAAACTCCGGAGTTCCCCGATAATCCATTCACCCCGAGACCCTGGTCAACTGCCGGATGAGGGTCTCTCGCTCCGGGAACCGCCTCAACAGTTCCGAACGATCTCCCATCTCGAAATCTCGGAAATCAAAGCCGGGCGCCACCGTGCATCCCACCAGGGCAAAAGAACCGCAATTTCGTAGCGAGGCGCCAAACCATCGCCCAGCCTTGATTACCAACTGAAACATCCCGCCGTCTTCACCGGCGCCTCCCAGTTGGTGGCGCACATACCCGCCATTTTCCTCCAGTTCATGAACGTACAGTGGCTCTCCTGCATAAAAATGCCATATCTCGTCTGAACGCAGACGATGAAGCGCCGAGAAGTCATCTCCTTCCAGGAGAAAACAGATGGCGGTTGAAAACGCCCTTTCGCCACCTCCGTATCTACCGGGAAGGGCCACATCAGCTATCATTTCTTCCGACCGATAGGTTTCCCGGTAGAATCCGCCCTCCGGATGACGCACAAGCCCCAGCCTGTCTATCCAGTATTTCGCCTCTTCTCTCATGGGGCATCCTCCCGTTCCATATTCACGGAAAACGCCTTCGCGCACCGATTCTTCCATACCCTGCGAAGAAAGGCCCCAAAAGTCAATTCCTTATTCAATCCTCCCTGCGAATCGCGGGACCCCGACCCCGTCTTACGCGTCTTGTCTATGATGCCAGTCTTGCCTTGGACGACATCGGGAACGGGGGAATATGTTCAAGAAACAGATATTCCTTCCGATAAGAATATATGGGATGATGTGGTTTGTATGGTTTTTCCGGAAAGCCACTGTTCAACTTCGATGGAAGCAAAGCCTCCGGTCCGGACAAAAAGCCGATTCCATTGGCACGGCAAGGGAATCCCCGTTTACAATTTTCACACCAACAAACCTGACCTTATGAAAAAGCTGGATTTATCAGTTACCAAAGTCATTATTTTCACGCTGGTCGCGGTCAGTACCCTGGTCCTGTCCGCCTTCGGAATCGCGAGTTATTGCTGGAAACGGCAACAGACAACCAGCGTCCTGAAATCACAGCTGGCGGTCACAACCGCCCAGATGGCCAGCAGCCTCGCCCTGCCGTTATGGAACTTTGACAACGAGCAGGTTGACAAGATACTGGAGAGCATCATGCGGAACCGTGACGTTTTCGGAGTTTTCGTCACTGGGGCCGGCGGCAATACAATCATATCCGGTTACACTCGGGATGCCCGATGGCGACCGGTTCAAACAAAGGTCAGCATCCGGAAAAACGGCCTGTTATCCCTTTCGGAAAAAATCACCATTCACGACAACCATGTGGGCACGGTGCAACTTTTCATTACCCCGATCTTCATGGAAAGGTCGTTGCACGGTTTCACCGCGATTATCATCACGGCAATTGTCACGCTCAATGCCTTTCTGATAATAATCCCCTTCCTTCTTCTAAGAGGAACAGTAATCAAACCTTTGAAGGCTATTGAATCATATGCCCTGGATGTCAGCTCGGGAAAGGAAGAAACAGCCGCCGTACCTGAAGGACATTTTTTCGGCGAATTGCAGAATCTCAGACAGTCCATCGTGGAAATGACCCGCGGCCTCGCAGAGGCAAGGCGGGATCATGTGCGAAAGACCGAGGAACAATTGCTGCACGAAAGCGAGAAGACCCTCAAGTCATTTATTGATGTTATGCCTGTCGGCGTCACATGGTCCGACGCCGGCGGCGCCATCAAACATGTCAACAACTGCTTCGTTGAATGGTTCGGATACGATACCGGTGACATCCCCACCATGGATGAATGGTTTCTACGCGCCTACCCGGATTCGGCCAAACGTCAAGAGTTCATATCCCAATGGAAGTCGGCCGCGGACAAGGCCATTGCAGAAGGCGCTCCATTTCAACCCACGGAGTGCATAATCGCCCGCAAGGACGGCAGGGAACGGCATGTCATTGTAAATACCCAGCTTGCCAGAAATCTGCGACTGGACATCTTTACCGATATCACGGAGCGAGAGTCACTGCGAAACAGGCTTCTCAACGCCCAGCGCCTCGAATCCCTGGGGGTGCTCGCAGGAGGGATCGCCCATGATTTCAACAATATCCTGACCGGCATCATGGGAAACGTCTCCATGGCGCGCATGGTTCTGTCCAGGCCTGAAAAAACCGCCAGACTGCTGGATAACGCTGAAAAGGCCTCGGTCCGGGCAAAAGAGCTGGCCACCCAGTTACTGACCTTCGCCAAGGGCGGCGCGCCCGTCAAAAAAGCGGTTTCAATACCGGAAATACTCAATGAATCACTGTCTCTGTCATTGAGGGGAACAAACATCAAGGGAGTCCTGGAAATACCCGATTGCCTCTATCACATTGAGGCGGATGAAGGCCAGATAAACCAGGTGTTTAACAATATCATCATAAATGCCGTTCAGTCCATGCCGGGGGGAGGAATAATCACCGTACACGGAATGAATGCAGTAGTTGAAAAGGAAAACACCTTCATGCTCCCCCCGGGTGAATACGTCAAACTGTCATTCACCGATGAGGGATGCGGCATGCCGGAGGATGTGCTGAAAAAAATCTTCGACCCTTATTTCACCACGAAGCCGAACGGAATCGGTCTCGGCCTCGCCTCCGTCCACTCCATAATCAAACGCCACGGAGGACACATAGAAGCCGGCTCCATCCTGGGCCAAGGGACTCAATTTACAATTTACCTGCCGTCAACCGGAAAGGCGGCCCAAAAACCTGTTACAAGGGTTGATAACCGGAACACGCAGCCCCATGAAGAAGGCTCTATCCTCTTCATGGACGATGAAGAGATGATCCGTGAACTTGCTTCGGATATGCTGCGCCACCTGGGCTACGAAGTAACTACATGCGCAAGCGGCGAAGAGGCGGAAATAGAATACCGCGCGGCCAAGGAAAACCTGCGGCCATATTCACTCGTAATTCTGGACCTTACCATACCCGGCGGCAAGGGTGGCCGTGAAAGCGCCAAAGATATCCTGGCGTTCGACCCTTGCGCCAGATTGATCGCCTCAAGCGGATACTCCCATGATCCCGTCATCGCCAACTTTCACGACTTCGGCTTCATCGGATCTATCGTCAAACCGTATACCATGGAAGAGCTGAAACGGGTCTTGGCAGGGAATGAAAGACCCTGTGCAGGAACTTGACACAAAGACATACCGGACGCCTCCCGGATTGTAAACACGACATTGGAGGAGCATCCAGTGAAACGCTTTTTAGCCCTGTCGGCACTATTGATCATCCTGTCTTCGACCATGGCCGCCGCCCAGACCAGGGTCGTTTACCCCGCCTTCGAATCAGGCGCGGATTCGAGGTATAACGATGTCCTCGAAATCCTGAAGGGCGCCCTGGACAGGACGGTAGCGGAATACGGGCCATACACGCTTCAGCCGACCAGGTCACGCATGAACGAGGCGCGCTACCTTGCCGAGCTGCTCAACCGGAACGGTCTGGTCAATGTGGCCTGGAGCGGAACTTCGGTACAGAAGGAAAGAGATTACCGTGCCGTGCGTATCCCTCTTCGAAAAGGGATCCTCGGCTACCGGATAGCCCTGATCGCTAAAGACAGGCAGGCTGAGATAGACAGGATAAGGACATTGGCCGATCTCAGGAAAGTATCCGTCGTCCAGGGGATCGGCTGGGGCGACATCGCCATCTACAAGGAGAACGGCATCAGTGTACAGACGGCGAGCTACGAGTGCCTCTTCAAAATGGTCGCGGCCGACCGCGTCAAACTGTTTCCTCGAGGCATCAATGAAGCGTTTCACGAATACGCCGGACGCAGGAAGGCCATACCGAATCTGGCCATTGAGAAGAATCTGCTCATCTATTATCCCTGGCCCTACTATTTCTTTTTCAACAAATCCGACGTATTACTGGCGAAACGCATTGAAACCGGCATCAGGAAAATGATGAAAGACGGTTCGTTTGATGCGATTTTCATGAAATACAATCGAAAGGCCATCACAAAGGCCAACCTCGGGAACCGCCGAATTATCAGGCTTAAGAATCCAGCCCTACCCAAGGACACCCCACTGTCCGACACGACACTGTGGTTTAATCCGGCCACAATGAAGTAGCGGAGCGGACATATCCCATCAGAACCGGCATCCCCATTGCGAGGAGATATGCCACGACCCGTTTCCGCCGGATTGACTCAAATCCCCGTATTGTCCCATTCCTTGACATAATTTCATTTTCACGCTAGGTTGTGGCCGTTCATCGGGCACGAACCGCTGACATTGAACGACCGGGCGGCCAACCGCTTTCCAAACGGATCTGCCGGTTCAACTTTTGGAGGAAAAGATGGAAATCGCTCTTGCGGTCGCGGTTTGCGGCGCCTTCGGCTGCCTGACCCGCTACCTTATTTCCGGGTGGGTCTACGCGGCCCTGGGCCGAAGTTTCCCATATGGAACATTTGTCGTAAATATCCTGGGCGCCTTCATCATCGGCCTCCTCATGGAGTTCGGCATACGCAGCACCCTTATCCCCCCCACATTGCGCATGGGCATCACCGTAGGCTTTCTGGGAGGCCTGACCACCTTTTCCACCTTCAGTTATGAAACCTTCCGCCTGCTGGAGGAAGGGGACTTCATAACTGCTTCCACCAACGTGATGCTGAGTGTTCTTGTCTGTCTGCTGTTTACCTGGATGGGAATAACCACTGCCCGTTACCTGTAGAGGAGGTCCCAATGCCAAAATTTTTCGGAGAAAAGGTGCTGATGCGAATTTTTATCGGCGAAAACGATAAATTCGGGCGCAAGCCCTTGTACGAAGCCCTCATTGACTTTCTTATCGCGGAAGGTTTTGCCGGAGCGACGGTCCTCAGAGGGGTAGCGGGATTCGGCGCCCACAGCATATATCATACGGACAGGATACTGCGCCTCTCCGCTGACCTCCCCATCGTCGTTGAGGTAGTGGCCAGCAAGGAAAAACTCGACAAGGCCATGCCGAAGATTGATGAGATGATGGGCGGAGGCCTGATCACCACGCAAACAGTGAATGTCGTTCGTTACTGCAACAAGGATGACAAACAGTGCGTGCTCAATGAACCCTGACCGGTTTTACCCTCGTAAACAGGGCCATGACACCGAACCCTTCCCCGGGCAGCGGAACTGTCCGTCCCGCCTGCGTTCTTGGGCGTAAAGATTCTTACACCATGAAAAAGCACCACAAAAAACTGCTTTTGGAAATGGCCGTTATCGTCCTCATCGGCGTGGCCGCGGGAATAGCTTTCAACTTCCGCCTGCTGCGCGATGCGGCTACCGGAACCTTTTCCAGAACCGAGTCCGGATCGGTCATCGCGATTGCTGATGGCGCAAGCATGAATCCTGCCCCACTCGCACAGGTGCGGGAACTCCTTGAAAGGAATGAAGCCATTATTATAGACGCAAGGGAAGGGAGCGTATTTTCCGCGGGCCATATCAAAGGAGCTCGTTCCTTGCCCATCGGCGAGTTCGAATCACGGCTGAAAGCCTTCCGGGCAACGACGCCCCTAAATTCGCAACTGGTGATTTACTGCAGCGGCTACGGTTGCCGGGACAGCAATATGCTGGGAGAAAAACTGATAGCCCACGGGTATGGGCGGATACTCATCTATGAAGGTGGATATCCTGAATGGAAAGACGCCGGCCTGCCCATTGAAGGAGCAGCGCCATGAAGCCGGAAACAAGGCGATATATCCTGATAGCTCTCCGGATCGGCCTCGGACTGGTATTTCTTTATGCCGGAGTTTTAAAAATAAGCGACCCGAAAGCCTTTGCCTCATCCGTAGCGGCCTACAAAGTCCTTCCCTATTTCTTCAACTATCTGGTCGCCTCGACCATACCATGGATTGAGGCCCTCTGCGGACTCCTCCTGATCACGGGCTACCGTATTAAGGCCACATCAGGGCTGATTGCGGCCATGAATGCCATGTTCATCATATTGCTGGCATCAACCATCATCCGCGGACTGGATATCGATTGCGGGTGCTTCCGCCAGGGAGGCGACAAGACCAGCGCGTGGACGGCTATCGGGCGCGACGTCATCTTTCTCTGCGTTGCCCTGACCATATTTTCCGCCAGAGGAGACAGGCGTTTCTCCACCAGATAACATGTAGTTACCCCGGCGAACCTTTCTCGCCACAGTTTACGTTTTTACCGGCTTTTTCCGTTGGCTCTCAGAGTTTTGATTCCACAATGACACGGCAATGGAGTGAAAAATGCCCATTCAGGAATTACTGCTTACCCTGTGCGCATACCTGCTAGGCTCAATACCTACCGGACTTCTCCTGGCCCGTGCCTTCGGCGGTGTGGATATCCGTACAAAGGGAAGCGGAAACATCGGCGCAACCAACGTCTACCGCACCCTGGGCCGCAAGATAGGCATCCTGACGCTGATCGGCGACTGCCTGAAGGGATTGATTCCGGTCCTGGCCGCGAAGGCGCTCCAGCAACCCGATCAATGGATTGCGGCTGTGGGGGTTGCCGCGTTTCTCGGCCATGTCTTTCCCCTTTTCCTCCGCTTCAGGGGAGGCAAAGGCGTTGCGACCGCCCTTGGAGTCTTTCTCGCGGCCTCGCCGATATCGGTTCTTGCCTCACTGGGAGTTTTTATCATCGTGCTTATCCCATGGAGATACGTTTCCCTTGCATCCATAACGGCAGCGGCGGCCATGCCGGCCTTTACGGCGCTTATAGATCGTAAACCGATGATCGTGGCAATGTCTTTCTGTATCGCGGCCATCATTGTCATAAAGCATCGGGAGAACATCAGGCGCCTGATGAATGGAACGGAAAACAGGTTCAGGGCATAAAAAAAGGGCCTTTTCAGGCCCTTTTCCATATCCTTTTGTTTTATATGGTCACATCTCCGTCAGAACCTTCTCTTCATAGAGCGACTCAAGACGAAACTTGTGTTTCCTCTCTTCATTGGCAAGCATGTCCAGCAACTTCTTTAGTTCGGGATCATCGGTCATCTTAACGGCTTCCTGGTAGAACCGACATGCCTTCTCTTCACTCTTCATGGCAAAGACGAGAATTTCCTGATAGGTCATCGACTCGTCATAGGTGAGGTCCACCAGGTATTCGCTGATGCCCAGATCCGGGACATTGACGAATGTATAGCCCGCAATCTTTTCCTTGTCCAGTTTCAGGATAAGCCTCTTGTGTCCGGCTTCCTGCTCCGCCAACTCTTCGAATATCTTCCTTGCTGAAGGATTGGCCGTCTTCTTGGCCGCATTCAGATAGAGGCGGTATGCGGCATCCTCTCTTTCAAGCGCAAACTCCAGGATTTCATCAAGGCTGTTCATATCCACGTTGTCACCTCTTGTTTTCCATAGCCGGTAAATTTTCCGCCAACTGCTCTCGACACTTTGTAGCAACAAAGCCCCCCTGTGTCAAGCAACGGGTTTCCGGCTTGACAGGAGAAAGAATATCCCCTACAAATACATCGCCATGTCACGAAAATTACGGTTGAAATTGCTGCGTCACTATCTCCGCGGCGTCCGTAAGACCAAGAGACTTCTCGCAAAACGAAAGTCAGCGGTCCTGGTTGCGGCGGGAACGCTGCTGATTATACTGCTTCCCATCCTTTTGTACCGCAACTACATCCAGTCCCCGCCGGGAACCGGCAAGGTCGTAAAGGTTGTCGATTTCGCTTCCGGTTCCTCCATGAAAACCATATCTGAAGAACTGGCCAAGGCAGGAATAATTACCAGCAGCTCACTCTTCAATATGCTGGCAAGGATTGAACACGCCGATGTAAAGGCAAAGGCCGGCACATACCGCTTTACTGACGCCATGACCCCGAAAGAGATCCTCAGGATGCTTGAAACAGGGGAAGTCTGCGAATTGCGCTTTACCGTGCCGGAGGGGTACTCCATTTACCAGATTGCCGAACTCCTCCACGGCCGAAGGATATTCAACAGGGATTCCTTTCTTCGCCAGTGCTTCAATCCATCCCTCCTCGCAGAACTGGATATACCCGCAAAGAGCGTTGAAGGATATCTCGCCCCTTCCACCTACACCATAAGACCTCAATCCGATGAAACCGCGCTTATCAGGGAGATGGTGGCGCGATTCCGCTCCAGGTACGGAAGCCGCTTCGCCGACAGGGCGGGCACTCTCGGCCTTGGCCAGCTACAGGTCCTGGTCCTTGCCTCGATGATTGAAAAGGAAGCCGTATTGTCTTCTGAAATGCCCGTCATCTCCTCCGTATTCCATAACCGGCTCAGGATAAAGATGCCGCTGCAGAGCGACCCCACTTCCGTTTACGGCGTTCGCGCCTTTGCGGGCAGGATTACCAAAAGAGACATACTGCGCGACACCCCGTTTAATACATACCGCATCAAGGGACTCCCGCCGGGTCCCATTGGAAACCCCAGCATTGCCGCCATTGAGGCCGTTCTGCATCCGGCCAGGACCAACTATCTCTACTTCGTCGCCAAGATGGACGGAACCCATTACTTTTCCGAGACACTGGAGGAACACAATCTGGCCATTCAAAAATACCTGAAAGGAGGAGAAGAGCGCCAAATCCTGACGGAACCTTCCGACCCCCGGTTGCTTATCGAACAGCCGGAACTATTGATCGACAGGCCGAAGCTCATTCTCGATCGCCAGAACCTCATCTACGGGGATGAAATGGAGAGCAATTCCGGCGCGAAGACGTCAAGGTAGCCCCCCCGCGGCCGGATCGTCAAATCAGGCGCACCGGCAGTGAGACAACACGGGCGAAATTGTCTTTGTAAAAGAAGGGGTGGCTGCTATACTCTCGGCAACAAGCAGGGCGCGACATCCAACCCGTCACTGCCGGCATCACGAGACTTCCAGGAAATCCGCACGGAATCCTGTTTCACCTCATGGAACATGAATATTTCATCCACGATGATGAACGATACTCCCGGAGATAAATCCATCCAATGCTAATCAGCACATCGAAAATTCCGTTTGCAAAGAAGGTCCGACGTGCAACGTTTCACGGACCTTTTCTCCTGATGGTCGTGATGATGCTTTTTTCGTCCGCATGCCATTCCGAAAAACCGGCTTTCGGCAAGTCGGCCCTTGATTTGCGAGACGAACTGCGGGCCATGATAGACGTATATTCCACGGCCCTTGCTCAACCGATGTCGAAAGGGGACAAAGAGCAGGTCGGCGCCGCACTGGAGAAACTGCATGCGCCGGGTGAAAAAAAGCCAGTAATCGAGAACTACTCCATAACCGTGCTGGACAATCACGGCGCCACAGTGGCGGCTACGGCCCAAAGGGGTCTGCCACCATTGCAGAATTACGGCAATTATCAAGCTGTTTCTCTGGTAGCGCACAAACTCAAGACAGTTACATCAAGCCTTTACCTTCAGGGGGGCAACAAGGTGCTGATCGTCTGCTCCCCCCTTCTCCACCGGAACAGGCTCGCAGGGATACTGATCATTGGAATCGATGCCGACCAGCTTCACCAGGCAGGGGTATCCGATAACGAATTCATGTCATTCACATTCCCCCCCAAACCGGACGCAGGGTCATGACTATTAAACCCGACGACAATTCCCGCTACATAGCCGCCGACCAGGAAGACGATGGCGGTATTGTGCTGCATGTAGCGGGCAGGTTGTCACTGATGACCATGAATTCCATCGCGGAGGAATTCCTAACCCTGACGAAAACATTGAACCCCTCGGGGCTTACCGTTGATCTGGGGGGCGTGGAATACCTGGACAGCGCGGGAGTCCTTCTTCTGAAGGAGATGGAACAATATGCGGAAAAACGTTCCATCCCATTCGTCTTCAGCAATGCAAGCAAGGAAGCCAGTGGCATCCTGACCCTTGTCGGCCGCACCCTCAAGGAGACAGATTCCAAGTCCGGCGGGAAAGAGGCTCCCAGCCTCCTGGAACATATCGGAGAGGCCAGCATGTCGGTTACCAGGGATTTTGCAAACCTGATGACCTTTCTCGGCGATCTCCTGGTGACCCTCTTTCAGGCTCTCCGCCAACCCGCCTCCATTCGCTGGTCCGACTTCTTTTTCTACGTCAGGAGGGCCGGTCTGGACGGTCTTCCCATTGTCGCGCTGCTGAGCTTTCTTCTCGGACTGATTATCGCATTCATGTCGTCACTGCAACTGAAGCAATTCGGGGCTAACCTCTATGTCGCTTCTCTGGTGGGTTTCGGCATGGTGAGGGAACTGGGACCCATCATGACCGCGATAATCATCGCGGGACGCTCCGGATCCGCTTTTGCAGCGGAGATTGGAACTATGATGGTCAACGAGGAAGTGGACGCGCTGATTACCATGGGCTTCAACCCCACACGTTTTCTAGCCCTGCCCAAGGTCCTCGCTGCAATGTTCGTCGTTCCTCTTCTGACCCTCTATTCCGACCTTTTCGGCATCCTGGGAGGAATGGTGGTGGGGGTTCTGGGTTTCGACCTCACTGTTTATACATATGTACAGCAGACCATAAAGAGCATCAGCATCTTCGATGTCGTATCCAGCATGATAAAGGCAGTCGTCTTTGCCATACTGATCGCAGGAATCGGATGCCAGCGCGGTTTCTGCGTCCGGGGCGGCGCCGAAGCGGTCGGAAAATTTACGACTTCTGCGGTTGTAGCGGGCCTTTTCCTGATTATCGTCGCGGACTCTCTTTTCGCTATTATTCTCTACTATATCCGCTGAGCAACACGCCTGCTCCACCGCGGCGACCGAGCCGGAGGACTGATTAAGTGAACGAACGACAAGACGCCCCTATCATCGTCGTTGAAAATCTGACCGCGCGCTACGGAGAAAAGCTTATTTTCCGGGATGTCAGTTTCCACGTTGAGAAAGGCGAGATACTTGTCATTCTCGGGGGGAGCGGCTGCGGAAAATCGACCTTGCTCAAGCACATGTTCGGTCTTTACAAGCCGGCGGCCGGACGGGTCCTCATAAACGGTATTGATGTGGCGGCAGGCAATGAAAGGGAGCTGATGGAAATACGCCGAAACATCGGCGTCCTGTTCCAGTCCGGCGCCCTGTTCGGTTCCATGACCCTTGCAGAAAACGTCTCGCTACCCCTGGAGGAATATACCGATCTGTCCAGGGAGGTCATAGACCGCATCGTGAGCATGAAACTCTCCATGGTCAGTCTAGCGGGATTCGAGAACCTTCTCCCGTCGGAACTCTCGGGCGGGATGAAAAAACGCGCCGGCCTCGCGCGGGCCATGGCTCTAGATCCCACCGTTCTTTTCTTCGACGAACCATCAGCCGGACTCGATCCAGTAACGTCCGCTGAGCTGGATATCCTCATGAAACAGATCAACACAGGACTTGGAACCACAATGGTTGTCGTCACCCATGAACTGGATTCCATCTTCTCCATCGCCCACCGGGTAGTTATGCTGGACAGGGACGCAAAAGGAATCATCGCCATAGGCCCCCCCCATGAGCTGAAGGCTTCATCCACTGACGTGCGGGTCACCAACTTTTTCAACAGGATTCCCACTGGAGGGGAAACCAGGAGAGTATAGACATGACGGGGAAAACCTCCAAATTCTTTATCGGACTTTTCGTTTTGATTGGTATCGTCATCGGAGTGGGGCTCATCGTCTGGATCGGCGCCTCAAAATACTTCCAGAAAGGCTCCACCTATGTCACCTTTTTCGACGAATCGGTGCAAGGCCTGCAGATGGACTCCAGCGTGAAATACCGGGGCGTGGACGTGGGAAGGGTGGAAAGGATCCGCGTGGCCCCGGACTATAAGCTGGTGGAGGTGGTGATGAAGGTCAAGCTGGAAGGAGACCTTCAGCAGAATACCGTGGCGCAGCTGAAAACCGCCGGGATAACAGGTATCGTCTTCATTGAACTGGACCGGAAAAAACCCGAAGCCCCCGATCTTTCTCCGCATATCAGCTTTGCCGCTGAATATCCCATCATCCCCTCCCGCCCATCGGAACTCAGACAGATACTCACCGGCGTCGACGAGGTACTGCAGAGCATCAAGAAGATCGATTTCGAAGGACTTTCCAACCAGTTCAAATCCGCCGGCAAGGCCACGGAAAACCTGCTGTCAGGGAAAAAGACGAAAAACATCATGTCCAACCTGGAATCCATGTCCTCGGGCATGGACAGGGCGGTGGGCAGGATTGACGGAATAATTGCAGAGGGGAAAATAGAGGGAATACTCTCGGAGACAAAGAACTCGCTGCTTGAGGCAAAAAGCCTTCTCGCCGCCATTAAGACCGAGGTGCAGTCCATGAAACTGGCCGAAACCGGGGAAAAGGCCAACAAGGTGGTTGAAGGAATTGATCGGAGAAGCAGGGCCATAACAACGGAACTGCGCGTTTCCAGTGAAAACCTGCAACAGGCGTCCGATTCGCTGCAGCGTCTCCTGGATAGGCTGAACACGACTCCGTCGGACCTCATCTTCAGCGCTCCTCCAGCCGTCCGCCGCCAATGACCATCAACTGAGAGGTGAAAAAATGAACCATACTTCACAAGGAGATACCAGCAGTCTGCCGGCTAGGCTCGTTCCCGCTATCTCCGCGGCAATGGCGGTGATAGTGAGCCTGTCTCTGCTGACAGGCTGCATCGGAAGGGGAAAGCCTTCTTCGGTAGTCAACCTCTATACCTTTGAATACCCCTCCCCCTCGTTTGAAGCATTGCCCCGGCTGGAACACACCATCAAGGTTGAAAGGTTTTCCGTTGCGAAGGCCTTCAATACAAAGGCTATGGTCTACCGGCCTGAGCCTTTCAAGCTGGACACCTACGCCAGCAACCGCTGGATGGTCAATCCAGGCGACATGACAAGCGACTACCTGCTGCGGGACCTGCGAAACTCGAGGCTGTTCCTGGCGGTCTTTTCCCAACGGGATTACGAAGACGCGCGCTTTGTTCTGGAAGGCGGTCTCGAGGAATTCCTGGAAGTCGATGAGGGTAAAGGCCGCTCCGCGGCCCTGACCCTTTCCGTCAACCTGCTCGACCTCTCGCAGGCGCAGATGCCCAGACGTCTTGTGTTTCAGAAAAGGTACCGCTCCACGGAAGCGATTTCCGAGGCGAACCCGGCAGGACTTGCACGCGCCATGAGCGGCGTCATGGCCAAGGTTTCGGCTCTGGTGATAAAGGACGTCTATGACTCGGTAAAGGCCCTCCAATAAGCGGAAATGACCGTCCGTCTTTCGGCATGCTGGAGATTGCAAGCCCTTTCACTCATCCAGGACTTCCCTCACCTTTTTCAGCAGGCCAAGGGGATCCATGGGCTTTAAAAAGAAATTCACCCCTTTGTCAAGCACCCCCTTGTATTGAAGGACATCCAGAGGGTATCCGCTGTTGAACAGGACCCGGATGTCCGGCCGTTGTCCGCGCGCCGTTTCCGCGACCTCCCGGCCGCCCTTCAACGGCAGGACAACATCCAGGATCAAAAGGTCCAGCTCATCCTTGAATTCCGCGAATAACTTCAGAGCCTCGGCGCCGTCAGCGGCCTCGATAATCCGGTAGCCGAAACCGGAGAGAAAACTGGTAGTACATCTTCGCGCCATCTCGTCATCCTCCGCCAGAAGGATGGTCTCGGCGCCCCCAAAACGTGGAATGTTCTCGTGTATCTCCATCTTATGATGCCGTTCCTTGCTTAGCGGCAGATAGATCCTGAAGGTCGTTCCCTCGCCTGGCGCGCTGTCCGCGGTTATGAACCCATGATGACCCTTTACAATTTCATATACGATTGACAAACCGAGCCCAGTCCCTTTCCCCGGCTCCTTTGTCGTGTAGAACGGCTCGAATATTCTCTTCATGGTAGACTGATCCATGCCGGTTCCCGTATCGGACACGGTTATGCATGCATACGCGCCTTCCTCTCCAAAACCGTAGGTTTCGATAAAATTCCCATTAAGAACCTTCCGGGAGGTGGAGATGGAGATAAGCCCACCGTCCGGCATGGCGTCTTTCGCATTGGTAACCAGGTTCATCAGGGCCTGTTCCATCTGGCCGCAGTCCGCGGTTACATAGAGATCCTCGTCCTGGAACTCGGTCGTTATCTTTATTTCCTCTCCGATGACCCTTTCCAGGAAATCTCTCAGGCCTACGACAACCCTGGCA
>CAZFCG010000036.1:0-33021 GCA_964517595.1 uncultured Geobacter sp.
ATCTCAAAGAAGTCCCCTCTCCCCTGGTGGGAGAGGGATAGGGAGAGGGGGAAAGGCGCCGAAATATCGCATGTTACCCCTTTTCACCCTCCCCCCCCCATCAAGGGAGGGGGAGTATTTTTCGACACTTTTGCAAGAGTCTCGCTGAACAGCAAAGAAACAAGAGCACGGGAGATATCAACCCCTGCCCTGTCCGTTTTTCCGTACCTGTATTTCCCCATGGAGTTCCGTCATGACCGATATTATGCTGTTCGCGGTTCTGGCCTTGCTGGCGGCCGTTGTCATCCTTCTGCTCATGCTCCTCAAAAAGGTAGGGGATATCTCCACGGTCACCCCCCGCTTTGACGCCTTCTCACTGGCTTTGGACAGGACGGAACGGGCCGTGAGAGAAGAGTCGGTCCGGAGCAGGGAGGAATCCGGAAAGGCCTCGAGGGATCAGCGTCAGGAGCTTCTGGAGGCTTTCAAGACCTTTGGCGAATCGGTGATGCAGCGGATTGCGGATGCCGCCAACAGCCAGAAGGCGCAAATCGACACCTTCTCCGGTCGGCTGGCCGCCTTTACGAAAGAGAGTTCCGACAAGCTGGATGCCGCCCGCACGGAGTCCGCCATGGCCGCAATACAGTTGAGGCAAGAGATCATTGCCACCCTCAAGGGAATCACGGAGTCCACCACGAACACCATGGGTGAGCTGGCGAACATCCAGGAGGTCCGCCTGGAGGCCATGTCCAGGGCCATCGGCAAGCTTTCGGAATCCAACGAGAAGAAGCTGGAAGAGCTGAAGGGAACGGTGGAAGGCAGGCTGCGGGACATGCAGGCCGACAACGCAAGGCAACTGGATCAGATGCGCCGGACCGTTGACGAAAAGCTCCAGGGTACCCTGGAAAAGCGTCTGGGGGAATCCTTCAGACAGGTGAGCGAACGGCTCGAACAGGTCCACAAGGGGCTGGGCGAGATGCAGACCCTGGCCTCGGGCGTCGGGGACCTGAAAAAGGTCCTCTCCAACGTAAAGACAAGGGGAACGTGGGGTGAGGTGCAGTTGGGCGTGCTCCTGGAGCAGGTGCTGAGCCCGGATCAGTTCGCGGCGAACCTTGCGACAAAGGAGGGCGGCGAACGGGTGGAATACGCCGTCAGGCTTCCGGGCCGTGGGACCGGCGGGGATGAGGCGGTGTGGCTCCCCATAGATGCCAAGTTTCCCGTGGAAGATTATCAGCGGCTTCTGGAGGCCCAGGAGCGGGGCGACGGCGCCGGCGCGGAAACGGCCGGCCGGCAGATGGCGGCGCGGGTCAGGGCCTGCGCCGCCGATATCAGCTCCAAATACCTGAATCCGCCCGACACTACCGACTTCGCCATTCTCTTCCTACCCATAGAGGGACTCTTCGCTGAAGTTATCCGCAGGACCGGACTGATCGAAGCAATCCAGCGGGAATGCCGGGTTGTCATTGCCGGGCCGACAACCCTGTGGTCCATCCTGAGCAGCCTTCAGATGGGTTTCCGCACGCTGGCCATCCAGAAGCGTTCCAGCGAGGTGTGGAAACTTCTGGCCGCGGTCAAGACGGAGTGGACGAAATACGGCGACATCCTGGACTCTGTCCAGAAGAAGCTGCATCAGGCGTCGGACACCATCGAGAAGGCCAGGACCAGATCGAGGGCGGTCGGCCGGAAGCTCAGGGATGTCCAGGAGCTGCCGGCCGGAGAGGCGGACGCCATACTCCCCCATGGCCTCATGGAGGATGAAGAGGTTGGCGCCTGGGAAGCCGGAACAGACGAAGAGGGTTAGCGCCTTGTAACGTTTAAACCAACCCCCCTCAGTCCCCCCTTATCAGGGGGGAAGCCTTATAGCCTCCCCTGATAAGGGGAGGTCTGGAGGGGTTAGAATCAAAAGAATAAGAGTTACAGAGGGCTAGAAAGACAAAGGAAACGAACCGTTTCTCCTACCTGTCTCCGCCGATGAGCGTGCCCAGGGAGCCGAGGATTGATCCCTCGTCCTTGCCTCCCCCCTGCCGGGGAGACGCCTGGAGCATGCGGCCGGCCAGACGCGAGAAGGGGAGGGACTGGAGCCAGATCCGGCCCGGCCCGGCCAGACGGGCGAAGAAGAGCCCTTCGCCGCCGAACATGGCGGTCTTGATGTTGCCCGCCTGCTGGATATCGAAATCGACGGTGGGCTCCATGGCCACCAGGCATCCCGTGTCCACGTGCAGGGTCTCGCCCGGATTCAGCTTCCTCTCCACCACGGTCCCGCCCGCATGGAGGAAAGCCAGGCCGTCTCCGTCCAGCTTCTGCATGATGAATCCCTCGCCGCCGAACAGGCCGGTCATGATCCTGCGCTGGAAGAAGATGCCTATGGATACCCCCTTTGCCGCGCACAGGAAACAGTCTTTCTGGCAGATGAGGGTTCCGCCCAGGTTGGACAATGTTACCGGGATGATGTTTCCCGGATAGGGGGCCGCAAAGGACGCGCGGGCCTTTCCCTGTCCGGCATGGGTGAACAGGGTCATGAAGAGGCTTTCCCCGGTCAGGAGGCGCTTGCCCGCGCTGAACAGCTTGTCGGTGAAGCTTCCGCTCTGGGTGGAGCCATCGCCGAACACGGATTCCATCCTGATGGAGGCGTCCTTGTACATCATGGCGCCCGCCTCGGCGATCACGCTTTCTCCCGGATCCAGCTCTATCTCCACGAACTGCATCTCCGAACCCATTATCCTGTAGTCGATCTCGTCCGAGACGCTCCTTGTCGGAGGGGGCGCGGGGATTCCCACCGCCTGCGCCTCCGTCAGTTCCGCCACATGGGATATGGGGACCCAATCCGTATACCCTTCACGCCAGGCGTAGCCGTCCGGCCCGGCCTTTACACGTTCCTGCGCCTGGGAAAGGTCAAAGGGACCCTCCTGCCTTCCGTTGTAGCTCAGATACCACTGGGACATATGCCTGTCTCCTTTAATCCCGGACCCGGCGGAAGGGCCATTCTCCGTTTTTTCGGGATGACTCCGTGCGCCGTTTTCAGGTTAATAGAATGCTTGCGTATTTCCGCCAGGCCACCCGGATTCTCATCCTATCGCCCGACACTCCCGGCGATGTCCGCCGCCGTTTGCGGATCGAGCTCCAGCGCCCTGCGCAGGGTCTCCAGATAGGCCCGTTCGGTGTCCGTATCCACCTCAACCGCCAGCAGGGAAACCGCGTAGACCTGCCAGGCGTCGGACCGGCTCGTGACCGCCGCGACGATCTCATGGAGCGGCCGGGGCGAATCCAGTTCGCGCTCCATGAATGCCCGCTCCTCTACCGTGAGGCCCGCCTTTTCCAGGCGGGATACGATGCGCTCCCGTTCCGCGTCGTCCAGCGAGCCGTCCGCGCAGGCGGAGGCAACCATGGCCCGCAGCAGCAGTATCGGATCCGTCGCCTCCGGCGGGGGCGCCATGGCCGGCGGGGCAGGCAGAGGCGCACTAGCTCCGGGAGGGGGAGGAGGAGGAACGGGGTTTCCGCGCAAAGGGACCGGCGGTTCACCTTGCCCTTGCGGCTTGTTTCGTTCTGAAAAATGCTCGAAGGCGGCGATGGCCACCCCCAGGAGTCCCATGCCGATGGCGGCCTTGCCCGGCAGTATCCCGGCGCCCGGCTTCACCAGTTTGCCGATGGATGGTTTCAGGGACCCTTTCAGCAGACCTCCCAGCAGTTTCTCGGCGTCAATCATGCTTCCTCCTTACTCAGGTCGAAATGAGGTTTTCCTACGGATAATGCCGCCCGTTGCGGCCGGATGGAGTTATTTCCAGGGGGAAATCCCTTAGGGACTCGGAACAAACAAATATACCGTTTTACATCTCATCTTCAGACCATCTTTGCCGCCCCTTCAATCACAAAATCCTCGACGTAGCCCTGCTACGCCTGCGGTTTTGCTCAATCAGGAACGACAAATCCGGCCCGAATCTGAGCGTAAAACCTGGTATATCAGCTTCTTCCGAGTCCCTTCGGGGTCGTCCGTCACGGAGAGCGGACGAGTCCGGGAGGAGCGTCCCCGCCGGAGGCGGTCAGGGGGCGCATCCGGTTTCTGCCCAGGCGCTTCATCAGTTTCCAGAGAGGTCCCTTCACGGGGAATTGCCGCAACGCCGCCATCATGGCGTCGCTCATATTGATCTCCAGCCCCGGCACGACCCAGTTTTTCCGCTTCATCGCCTGGGAGGTGACCAGACCGCACAGGTTGTCCCGCACGGCGGGGGAAAGGTAGAAGACCGGTTCCAGCAGAGACGTATCCTGTGCAATTACACCTTCTTGCAAGGCCAGGCGGTGGAGTGGCGTAGCCGGGTAGATGCGGATTCCCGTCATGCCAATGACCGCCGTCGGCGCCACCTCGTCCATGAGGGCAAAGCTTTCCAGCACAGTTTCCTCCGTCTCGCCCGGGCCGCCGAACAGGATATAGTGGGCGAAGTCCACGCCAAAGTCCCGGCACATAAACGAGGCTTCCCTGATTTCCCGAACACCGAAAGACTTGCCGAGGTTGCGGAGCATTGAGGAGGAACCTGAATCGCTGCCGAATTCAAAGGCGTCGCACCCTGCCTCCACCATTACCCCCAGCAGGTCCGGGGTGACGAATCCCGGATTGATGAAAGCCGACCATTTCACGGGCAGCCCGGCCCTGATGAGGGCCCGGCAGAGGCCATCGGCGAAATCCACGGGATAGTTGAAGATGTCGTCCACGAAATAGAGGTATTCGGTATCGTGCCGCTCCACCAGTTCCCGAATCTCTGCAACGATGTCTTCCACCTTGCGGGTCCGGATGCGGGTCCCTTCCAGGATCGGGTAGGTGCAGTAGATGCAGGAAAAGGGGCACCCCCTCTTGGTCTGGATGTTAGCCATCCCGCCCTGGCGGTTGTAGTGTTCCACATGAAACAGGTCCCGATCCGGTCTTCTTATGGCCTCCACCGCGAGAGGAGGCGAAAAGGAGGCGTTCCCCCTTGCAAGCACACCGGGAAGCCCGGCCGGCGATTCCCCCCTTGCGATTAGTTCCAGGAGCCTCGGCAGAATCTCCTCACCTTCTCCCACGACCCCGTAATCTCCCCCAAGATGCTCCAGAAGTTCCAGGGGCATGAGGGAAAATCCGGAGCCGCCCAGGATAACCGGCGCCGACCCGCGGCACAGGTCCACCACGTCCTTTACGCCGTCCAGATAGGATCGGAAACCGGGATAGGTGACATTATCGATATTGCGGATGGAGACAAGCACGGCGTCGGGTGGGGATTCCCGCATGGTATCCCTGATGAGCGTTCCGGGTTCCTCCTCGAAACAGAGGTCGATGACCCTCAGTCCGTGGCCGGCCGCCTTGAGGGGAGCCGCGAGAAAGGAGAGGCCCAGGGGGAAGACAGGGTAGGGGCTCGTCTCCCGGTTGGCCGAGATCAGCAGGACATCCATCAAACCTCCAGGTAGGCGAGCATACGCCCGATCCGTTCCATGATGAGCGGGGGCGCGGAGTACTGAAGGACTCCGTGCCGGTCGATGAGCGCCAGGACGGCCCGCCCCCTCGCCCGCTCGACATTGTCCGGGCCGACAATCCGGCAGAGGAATTCGAGGGTGGCGGTCTCCGTGCGCCGCACCGAGGTCATGACCCGCAGTTCCTCGTTGAAACGGGAGGGACGCTTGTATTTCATCTCCAGGGACACAACAGGGGCCATGAAACCGGCTTCGGCCACTTGGTCCGCGCCCAGTTCAAACATGCCGGCCAGGTCGTTTCTGCCAATCTCCATCCACGCGACATAGTGGCCATGCCAGGCGACCCGGTAGGAATCCACCTCGTTGAATCTTACGCGAATCCGTGTCTCATGATATTTCATAACGCTCTCGCCGCCTCGTTCATGATCCAGCGGTTGTATTTCTTCAGGGCGTCTCCCGCCCCCACCTCCTGAAACCTGGTCACTCCCTTGGACAGAAGCGCCCGGCAGCTCCTTTCCCAGTATACCGGCTGCATCAGCTCCTTCAGTAGAAAATTTCCCACCTCGGCGCCTGTCAGAAAATCCTGATCTATGTGGTTCATGAGCGGAATGGAGGTTTCTCCGTACCGGTAGTCGTCTATGACGGCCCGAAGTCCGTCGGCGGCCTCCTCCATGAGGGGGGTGTGCAGCGGGGCGTCGCACGGGAAAACCCTGGCGGAAAAGGCGCCTGCCTGGAGGGCCTCGGCCACCGCCCCCTCCATGCTCATCCGTTTCCCTGAAAGTAGAAAGTGCCGCGAGGTGT
The DNA here is from genome assembly GCA_964517595.1 of uncultured Geobacter sp. Classification (GTDB taxonomy): domain Bacteria; phylum Desulfobacterota; class Desulfuromonadia; order Geobacterales; family Geobacteraceae; genus RPRC01. The sequence goes on from CAZFCG010000036.1 coordinate 6,211, forward strand.
TGTGGTTGGCCAGATAGACACTGTTGTTTTCGGAGATGGCGAGCAGCGGCTCCAGGGGAAGGCCCACCATGCATCCAAGGGCATAGTCAGAGGTCTCGGCCATGCGCGACATGCAGCGGCCCAAGCGGAAGGTGAGCTCCAGGGCGTCTCCCTCGGACAGGGCCCCGCTTGTGGCGAGGGCGGCATAGATTCCCATGCTGTGCTCCGCCAAAAGGCCCGGGCGCGTCCCTTCCCTGCGCAGACGCCGGGCATGGTAGAGGCTCATGGCCGCGCCGTAGACCTGGAGGGCGACACTCCCGGTGGCAGGTTCGCCCTCCCAGGACAGGTCCTGGAGAACGAGGCCCGCGCGCTCACGGGCAAGCCGGGCAACGGAATGGAAATCTTCGTCATCAGGGGGCTGGGGACCGGGAGACAGGGGCTGCCCCGGGAACATGAAACAGATCATCGTCAAGACCACTCCGGATTTTATTAAAGTGAAAAGTTAAAAGTTAACAGTGAAAAGTGAAAAGTTAAAAGTTGACAGTGAATCCGTCGCCGGTTACCGGGAGCCGGCCATCTTGTCCACCCTTCGGAGGGCGCTGCGGAATCCGATATTCATGGGAGCGAAGACCTGGACCGAACGGTGCGCCTTGAAGATGCGCCGGAACATGGAGGAAAAGGAATAGAAGGAACGGTTGAGGCGATCATGTCCGGACTGTAGTTCCTCCGCGGTCATGCCCACAGGGCGGAAGGTGACGTGTCCCATGTCGTAGTCCTCCCAGTTGTCGGAGGTGATCCTCCCCTCCGCCTCCAGTCGCGCCCGCACGGCGGTGCCGGGATAGGGGGTGAGGATGGGGAAGATGGCGGCCTCCAGACGCGCCTTTTCGCAGAAACGGAACAGGCCGTCGAACATCTCCGGGGTGTCGCCGTCATAGCCCAGGACAAATGAGCCCAGGATGCCGATACCGTTGTCCCGGAAGGCCAGGGAATCCTCCAGATAGCTGGCGGCCCGGTTGGTGACCTTGCCCATGGCGGCGAGGGAGGTCTCGTTCAGGGACTCAAAGCCGACGAACAGGCCGAAGCAGCCCGATTCTCCGGCGGCCCGCAGAAGCTCCGGGTCGCGGGCCAGGTCGATGGGCGCGTGGGAGAGCCATTTGCAGCCCATGCCCCGCATGCCGTTGAACAGCTCCATGGCGTATCGGCGGTCTCCCACCAGGTTGTCGTCAACGAAGAATACGAAGGAATTCTTCCTGCGCAGGGTCTCCAGTTCCATGAGCACCGACTCCACCGGACGCTTCCGGTATTTCCTGCCGTAGAAGGCGGTGACGGAGCAGAATTCGCAGGCAAAGGGACAGCCGCGGGTGGTCTGGATGGTGTTGGTGAAAAGGTAACGCTTCCCCGCGAAGATATCCCGCCGGGCCGGGGGAATGTCCTCCATGGGCAGGAGGCCGCCGGCACGGTAGAGACGCTTCATGGTCCCGTTTTCCCGATCTTCCAGCAAGCCGGGCCACACGAGTTCACCCTCTCCCACCACCACCGCGTCCACATGCCCCAGGGCCTCGTCGGGAAGATTGCTGGCGTGGAAGCCGCCCATGACGACCGGGACCCCCCGCTGACGGAAGCCGTTGGCTATGCGGTACGCTCGGGGCGCCTGGGGCGTCATGGCGGTAATGGCCACCAGATCGGCGTCCGCGGCGAAATCAATGGTTTCAATATTCTCGTCCACCAGCTCCACCCGCCACCTGTCCGGGGTGACGGCCGCCAGCGCGGCTAGGGAGAGGGAGGGAAACTTGAACCCCAGCTCTCCCCACAGCCTTCCCCCGGGCCAGCCGGGGGCGACCAGAAGGAGTTTCACTTCCGGTGTTCCGCTATGTACCCGGCCATGCTCCTCACCGACTGGAACACCACGGTCCCGGTTTCGGCGTCGGGGACCACAACCCCGAAGTCCTTCTCCATGGCCACCACCAGCTGGAGGGCGTCGATGGAGTCGAGGCCGAGGCCCTCCCCGAACAGGGGCGCATCGGTATCGATGTCCTCCGGAGTCATCCCGTCGATGCGCAGGCTGTCAATGATGAGCTGTTTTACCTGTGTGATCAATTCTTCTGACATGTAGCACCCTTTTCCCGGCCTTCCATTACGCCCCAGTAGTCGAAGAAATTGTACCACTGGTCCGGATAGGCCTTTATATAACGTTCAAATACACGCAAGATTTGCGCCGTGCCTTCCTCTATGGCCTTTTTGTGGCCGCCGCGCCGCCCGCCGAACCACACCGGATCCTCCATGATGGTCGCGTAGCGGTTCCCTTCCCTGGGGACGAAAACCGGAAACACCGGCGCGCCGCTGGCCATTCCCAGGTATGCCGCTCCCAGGGGGATATCAGCGGTCAGACCGAAAAATTCCATGGGGGCCGTGTGGGAGGACCCGTCCCGATCACCCAGAAGCGCCAGTATCTCGTTGCGCCGCAGGGCGTTCACCGCCTCGATGATGGCCAGGGGGGAGGTGTCATGGCGATCCACGTAGATGAACCGGATACCCCGTTCGCTCCGCACCCGTTCCCGCAGTTCGTTCACCCGCTCATCCGGCTCGCGGAAGGTAAGCACATTAACGGGATACCCCATCTCCGCCAGGCCCAGCCCTCCAAGCTCCCAGTTGCCCAGATGGGGCGAGATAAAGATCGCACCGCGTCCCGCGGACATGGCGGCATCGAGATGTTCCTTGCCAACCCGCCGCCCGATAAGGGCGTCCAGCCTGCTTCCCCGCAGGCGGATCATCAGCATGACATCGGTCCAGTTGAGGGAGTATTTGTAGATGGTGGAGAATACCAGCCGTTCCACAGCCCGCCTTCCGGTGATGACGCGCAGGTTGGCGCGGATGATGCGCCGTTTTTCCCCCATGAGAAGATAGACTATCGCGCCGGTCAGGAAGGCGAACGGCGGGAAGAGGAAGCGGGGAACCAGAATGGTAAACAGCGTGATGAGAAACAGATTGACGCCGCTGTACAGTCTCACGTGGTTCCACTCATCATGATTTGTTGCCGCCGAGGAGCGCCTCTTCCCGGCAGGCAGCGCCCCGGAACTCCTTGTCCCAGGCGGGATCGGCGATGCCGGCGTAGTGGCGCGCATAGCCGTCCATCTCCTGCGACAGGCCGGTGAATATCTCCTCCGCGCCCCGGTGGGTGGGATAGGCCCCTCCGGAGGAAAAGATCTCCCTGCCCACCTCCGGGTGATCGATGAGCATGCAGGGACGCAGCAGGTTCTCATGGCGCCCCTGGCGCTCCCGTATCATTCGGAACAGGGGAGAGCGCAGGGCTTCCTTCAGGGTTGTGCGCCGGATGTTGTCCACGGCGAAATGGCAGAAGACGCACGGCTCGATGTCGCCGTTGGCGTTGATATGGAAATATTTCCTCCCGCCGGCGATGCAGCCGCTGATGATGGGGCCGTCATTCCAGAAATCGATGAAGATCATCGGCTTCTCCGCCCGGAACTCCATGGTGCGCCTGCGCATCAGGTCACGCTGCTCGGGGGTGGGCATCAGAGAGATATCCGGCCGGCGGCCGACGGGCACATAGGAGAAGAGCCAGACGGCAAAGCACCCCTTTTCCACCAGCATATCTATGTATTGGGAGCTGGTGATGATGTCCGTGTTGCGGCTGGTCTGGGTGAAGGAGCCGCAGAAGGAGAGCCCGGCCCCGCGCAGCAGATCCATGGCGCGCATCACCTTGCGGAAGTGCCCCGGACCGCGCCGCTCGTCGGTCTCCTTTTCGTAACCTTCCAGGGAAAAGGCGGGCATGACGTTTCCCACCTCGATGAGACGCTCCACCATCCGTTCGTCGATGAGGCCGCCGTGGGTGAATACGAGGAAGGCCATGTCGCTGTGCTTCCTGAAGATATCGAATATGTCTTCCTTGAAGAACGGCTCGCCTCCGGAAATGACCGCGAAGTAGACGCCCATCTCCTTCATCTGCGTGAGGACGGAATCGATCTCCTCCCGGGACAGCTCCAGGGCCTTGTCGTAGTCGCCGGCATAGCAGCCGTAACAGGAGAGATTGCAGCGCATGGTGGGGCTGATGACAACCGTGGAGGGGGGGTAGTACCCTTCCCGGTCCAGCCACGCCTTGCGCTTGTTGGTTCCGGAAAGGAGATGGTTCACCGCCAGGTTGGATATCCATTTGTCCCGCTGGTTGGGGTGCAGGTCGCGGAGGATGCGGCGCGGAAACTCGATACTCGGGTGGTTCTCGCGAATGAGCTGCCGGATCCAGCGGATCCGTTCCCGGTAGTAGTCCTTTTTGGGCAGCAGTTCCATCAGGTAGGTCATCCGCGCCAGGTTCTCGTTGGAAGAGTTGGAGGCCATGGAGAGAAGAAGCGAGATGATCTTTTCCGTTGAATAGTTTTTCAGGCTTTGCAGCATGGTGTGTAGCCCCTCTTCCCTTACCCGTACTTGAGGAAGGTCATGCAGATGTTCCACGTGTCCCGCACCGGCCGGAAGTGGCTGGTGGAACGGCCGTCAGCCACCCGTGCGGCCACCGGAAGGCTTCCGATGGTGAAGCCGCCGCGCCAGGCCTTCATGAGAATCTCCATCTCCAGCTCGTAGCCGCTCGCGTGCAGTTCCACGCCTCGCATAAGCCGCGCCGAATAGTAGCGAAAGCCTGACTGGCTGTCGCTGATCTCGAAGCCCGTCCTTTTCCTCATGCACCAGACGCCGAACCGGTTCCACCAGCTTCGCAGCCCGGCCATCTCGTCAAACTGGGTCGCCCGGGAGGCGATCAGGATATCCGCCTTGCGCTCCAGGGCCGCCTCGGCGAGACGGGATATGGCGGCGGGGTCGTGCTGGCCGTCGGCGTCAAGGGTCACAACCCCGGAAAATCCGTTTCGCAGCGCCCAGGAAAAACCGGTTCGGAGCGCGGCCCCCTTGCCCCGGTTTTCAGGGTGCCGGAGTATCTCCACGGGAAGCCCGGCAAGGCTCTCCGCCATGCCGTCCGTGGAGCCGTCATCCACCACCAGCACGGGGAAACCCGGTTGCAGGGACTCCTCAGCCACCAGGCGGATGGTCTTCCCCGCATTATAGGCAGGCAGCACTATGCAGATTTCCAAGACTCGACCACCTGTTCCATAGCGCCGAAAGAAAAACGTTCCAGCAGATAGCGGAGACGCCCGGAGGCGTCTCTCCTCGTTCCATACACGGCGAACCGGCGAAGCGGCGAAAGAGCCAGCCTGGGACCGAGAGGGTCTACCTCCCGGGGATGAAGGAAAAGGACCGCCGGGGCGCCGGCCCGGTTATATGCGCCGATGGTCGAGCATATTACGGGACGGGGAAAAAACCTGAATCCCCAGCCTCCCCCGGTAGGAAGGTTGCATAGGGGGACCCGGGTCACCATGGGTGGAAACTCCAGCAGCTCTCCCCCTCCCGCCCTTACCCTGAAGGGAAAGCACGGCCCTGTCCGGTCGCCGACAGAGGGCAGGGGGTTGAGGCTGGAATCATAGAGGTAACCCTCTTCCCACAGGATATCGAAGGCCCACCGGCAGTCCGCGCCCAGCGACCACTGGGGCGCCCGGAATCCCGTCGGCCTCCTGCCGCACTGACGCTCGATTATATCCCCGGTCCTCCGCAACTCCTGGCGGAAAGCCGCGGCGTCCATGCCGCGCACCGGCCGGTGGGAATAGCCGTGGGAGGCTATTTCATGGCCCGCTCCGAATATCATGGGCGCCAGGGAAGGCTCCTCCTCGGCCACCGAGCCGAGCATAAAAAAAGTCGCCCGAACCTCGCATTCCGCCAGCAGCCGGAGAATCCTCTCGATGTTCGGGCGCACCCTTCGCTGGAAAGACCCGGCAGCCGGATCGTTATCACATCCGCAGACATGAAACCAGTCTTCTACATCAATGGTGATAGCGTTCATCAACGGCCGGTACGGGTCTTTCTTTCTTAAAAAAATCAGGCCCTAAAGCTACACTATTTGCCTTTGCAAGTCAATATGACGGGGCCCTTGCCGCATTGATACGGACAAACGTCCATGCAATGCAGGGCGCGAATGATCCTGAAAACGGCAGTTGGAGTTGTCCGAAGAGAACGAAGGATGACTCCAACTGCCGAATACAGGATGATTCTTCCCGGTGCAAAACAGGGCGGAATACCTCCATCCGGCGGGACAAAACCCCTTTCCTGACAACTACTTGACAATTTAAAGCCGGTCTGTTAGCTTCTGAAATTCCCGAACTGAACCTCCCAGGAGGGGACCCCGAGCGGCCCCTATCAACAGCAACAGAAAGGAAGACACCATGGCGAAAAAACTCTTCATCCCAGGTCCGGTCCAGGTTCACCCAGAAATCCTCCAGGCAATGGCGACTCCCATGATCGGACACCGCATGAAGGAGTATGCGGCGCTGCACGGCGCGGTAAAGGAGAAACTGAAGAAGCTCCTCTTCACCGAGGACAGGGTATTCCTCTCCACCTCCAGCGCCTTCGGCGTCATGGAAGGAGCGGTGCGCAACCTGGTGGGAAAGAGGTGCGCAAACTTCTGTAACGGCGCTTTTTCCAACAAGTGGCACGATGTGACCAAGCGGTGCGGCAAGGATGCCGACGCCTTCAATACGGAGTGGGGCAAACCCATCACCCCGGAGATGGTGGACGAGGCCCTTTCAACGGGAAAATACGACTGCGTCACCCTGGTTCACAACGAGACCTCCACCGGCGTCATGTCGCCTCTAGCGGAGATCGCCCGGGTGCTGAAGAAATACCCGGACGTGCTCTCCATCGTTGATACGGTTTCCTCCATGAGCGCCCTGAAGATCCCGGTCGATGAGCTGGGCATAGACTGCTGCCTCTTCGGCGTGCAGAAGGCGTTTGCCCTTCCGCCGGGACTGGCCGTTTTCACCGCCACCGCGAAGGCCCTGGACAGGGCCCGGACCATGGAAGGACGGGGTTACTACTTCGACTTCATCGAATTCGAAAAGGCCGACGAAAAGAACAATACCCCCTCAACCCCCTGCGTCTCCCAGATTTTCGCCCTGGACAAGCAGCTGGACCGCATGTTCGCCGAGGGCCTGGAGAACCGCTGGGCGCGCCATCAGGCGCTCCAGGACCGGGTGGAAAGATGGATCGACGAAAAAGGTTACGGCTTCTTTGCGGAAAAAGCCTACCGCTCGAGGGCGCTCACCTGCGCCACCAACACCAGGGGAACCGACCTGGAAACCCTGAAAAAGCTCCTGGGCGAACGCGGCTTCGCCTTTGACAACGGCTATGGCAAGATCAAGGGCCAGACTTTCCGCATCGCCCACATGGGAGACACCCAGATGGAGGACCTGGAGGAATTCCTCGGCGTTATCGATGAACTATTAGTGGGACTCTGAATAAACAGCTAAGACAAAAAGGGGCGGAAAAGCAGCCCCTTTTTTCTATTTAACGCGGGTCTCCGTGAACGAGGCGCGCCGGGGAGGATTACATGGTGAAACTGAACTACATCAGCAGGGGAACCGGTCTTGAAGAGCACGGCATCACGAATGCGAATATCATTTACTGGACGCCGCCGACGCCTGTGCTTTATGAGCAGATCATGCAGCACCGGGAGGGCCTCATCACCCACCTGGGGCCGATGGCGGTAAAAACCGGCCACTATACCGGTCGCGCCCCCAATGACAAGTTCATTGTCGATGAACCGGGATGCCATGACAAGATATGGTGGGGCGAGGTGAACCGTCCTTTTGATCCGGAGAAGTTCGACAACCTTCACAATCGAATATTGAAGTACCTCAACGGTAAGGACCTGTATGTGCAGGACTGTTTCGCCGGCGCGCGGCTGGAACAACGCATACCCATCCGGGTGATTACGGAAAAGGCCTGGCATTCTCTTTTCGTGCGCAACATGTTCATCCTGGCGACCCCGGAAGAACTGGAAGTCCACAAGCCAGAATTCACCATCATCAATATACCCAGCTTCCATGCGAGACCGTCAGTGGACGGAACCAACTCCGAGGCCTTCATAATCGTGAACTTCGCCGAGAAGCTGATCCTGATCGGCGGGACCAGCTATGGTGGAGAGATCAAGAAGTCGATCTTCACCATCATGAATTACCTCCTGCCGCTGAAAAAGAACTGCCTCTCCATGCACTGCTCCGCCAATGTGGGAAAAGCGGGGGACGTGGCCATCTTCTTCGGCCTGTCCGGCACGGGCAAGACCACACTTTCGGCAGATCCGAACCGCTTTCTCATCGGCGACGACGAGCACGGCTGGGACGACGAAGGGGTGTTCAATTTCGAAGGCGGATGCTACGCCAAGATGATCAGGCTTTCCCAGGAATCGGAACCCGAGATATATGAGTGCACCCGCAGGTTCGGCACGGTCCTGGAAAACGTGGCCTTTGACAGCCTCTCCAGGAGGATCGACCTGGATGACGACTCCTTTACCGAAAATACCCGCGGCGCCTATCCCATCAGCTACATACCGAATGCCCTTACTTCGGGGACTGCGGGGCACCCCAAAAACGTCATCATGCTCACCTGCGACGCCTTCGGCGTTCTGCCGCCGATTTCCCGGCTGACACCGGAACAGGCCGTATATCACTTCCTGTCGGGTTACACCGCCAAGGTGGCTGGGACCGAAAGCGGCATAGGCAAGGAACCCCAGGCAACCTTTTCCACCTGTTTCGGCGCGCCGTTCATGGCGCTCCACCCTTCTGTTTATGCGGAGATGCTGAAAGACAAGATTGCGCGGCACAACGTCAACTGCTGGCTGGTAAATACCGGATGGAGCGGCGGCGGGTACGGGGTGGGGAGCCGCATCAAGATAAAATACTCGCGGGCCATGATCAATGCCGCTCTGAACGGGGTCTTTACAGACATCGCGTTCGAAACTGAGCCCTTTTTCGGTCTGTCCATCCCGAAGAGTTGCCCCGAAGTTCCCGGGGAGCTGCTGATTCCGAGCAATATCTGGAGCGACAAGGATGGCTACGACACCACGGCCCGCTCCCTGGCCGACAAGCTCCGTAACAATTTCTCCCAGTTCCGGGGATATGTGTCCGAGGAGATTGCCTCGGTCCTGTGAGGTCCTAGGCCGTGCGCCCTGTTACCCCGTATCGGAAACAGGGCGCACGGCTTTTCATCCGCGGCATTCGTCCCACCCCTGTCCGCCCTCCGTTATCGACTCTCCGCGCACTGCCGGCCGCTCGTAAACGGCCGCGATTCCTTGACAGAGCTCTGGTAATTCAATAAAACATGTCAGGAAATACTATGTGAGTTAAGAAGAGTGACAGGCCTTTTGCCTGCCGGTGAGGAGATTTGTTTCTCATGGATACAAGGGATTCTGATAAAGCTATACGTGTCGATATGCAAAAAAAGGACGAAAAGACCATATGGGAGAATAAGGGGATATCTCGCCGTGACTTTCTGAAGTTCTGCACGGCCATGTCCGCGGCCCTGGCCCTTCCGGCGGCCTTTACCCCGAAGATTGCGAGGGCGCTGGACGATGTAAAACGCCCAGCCCTCGTCTGGCTGGAATTCCAGGACTGCGCGGGGGATACGGAGGCGCTGCTGCGGGCCTCCAACCCATCCCTTTCCGAGATCGTCCTGGATGTTCTTTCCCTCGATTACCATGAAACCCTCATGGCTGCGGCGGGACGTCAGGCCGAGGAAAACCTGTGGAAGACGGTCCGGGAGCAGCGGGGAAAATACATCGCCGTGGTGGAAGGTTCCATCCCCATGAAAGACGGCGGCGCCTACTGCTGCATTGGCGGGAGGTCCGCCCTGGACATCGCCCGGGAGGTGTGCGGCAACGCCTTCGCCACCATCGCGGCCGGAACCTGCGCCACCGGCGGCGGGATCCCCGAGGCGAAACCCAACCCCACTGGCGCGGTGGGCGTCAAGGACGCCGTGCCCGGCGCGACCGTGATCAATCTCCCCGGCTGCCCGCTCAACCCGGATAACCTGACCGCCACCGTGGTCCACTATCTGACCTTCGGCAAACTCCCCGCCACCGACAGCCAGGGGCGGCCCCTGTTCGCCTATGGCAAGAGGATCCACGACAACTGCGAGCGGCGGCCCCACTTCGACGCGGGCCAGTACGTGGAAAGATGGGACGACGAAGCTCACCGCAAGGGCCACTGCCTCTACAAGATGGGGTGCAAGGGGCCGGAAACGTATCACAACTGCCCGATCCAACGCTACAACGACAAGACGGGATGGCCCGTGGGGGCCGGACACGGCTGCGTCGGCTGTTCCGAGGCCGGATTCTGGGACACCATGTCCCCCTTCTACCGGCGGCTTCCCAACGTGCCCGGTTTCGGCGTCGAACTAACCGCGGACCGCATCGGCGCGGGCCTGGCCATCGCCACCGCCGCGGCCTTCGCCGGCCACGGCGTGATCAACGCCCTCCGCGGAAACAGGGATAAAGAAGGGAAGAAAGAGGAATAGTCCATGGCAAAGATTGTAATAGACCCCGTCACCCGCATCGAAGGCCACCTGCGCATCGAGGCGGAGGTGGACGGAAACCGGGTCGCCGACGCATGGAGCAGCAGCACCATGTTCCGGGGCATCGAAAAGATCCTCCGGGGGAGGAACCCGCGGGACGCCTGGGTCTTTACCCAGCGTTTCTGCGGCGTCTGCACCACGGTGCACGCCATTGCCGCCATCCGCGCGGTGGAGAACGCCCTGGGTGTCCGCGTCCCGCCCAACGCCGAACTCATAAGAAACATCATCATGGGGGTCCAGAACATCCATGACCACGTGATCCATTTCTACCATCTCCACGCCCTGGACTGGGTGGACATTACCTCCGCCCTGAAGGCGGACCCGGCCAGGACCTCCGCACTGGCCGCCGCCACCTCCGCTTGGCCCCTCAATTCAGCCACTTATTTCAAGGGGATACAGGACAGGCTGGCCGCCTTCGTCAACACCAGGAGACTCGGCCCCTTCGCCAACGCCTGGTGGGGGCACCCGGCCTACAGGCTCGCGCCAGAGATGAATCTCATGGCGACGGCCCATTACCTGGAGGCCCTGGAATGGCAGAAGGACATCATCCGCATCCACGCCATCCTCGGCAGCAAGAATCCCCATCCCCAGACCTTCCTTGTGGGGGGCATGGCCATCACCATCGACCCCGCCTCCCAGACCGCCCTCAACGCCGGAAGACTGGCCGAGATCCGGGGCCTTCTGGCGAGGATCTCGAACTTCGTGGAAAAGGTCTACATCCCCGACCTGCTGGCCATCGCCTCCCAATACAAGGAATGGTTCGCCATAGGCGCGGGCGTGGGGGATTTCCTCTGTTACGGGGATTTCCCATCGGACAACAGCGGCAGGGCCGAAACGCTCTGGATGCCCCGGGGGATGATCCGCGACCGGGACCTGTCCCGCGTCCATGGGGTTCAGCAGGAGAAGATCGCCGAGTACGTGGACCACTCCTGGTACGACTCGCCTGCCGGACCGGGCGCCGGTCTTCATCCGTGGGACGGCGCCACCGATCACAATTACACCGGTCCCAGGCCGCCCTATGAATACCTGGACACCCGGGAGAAGTATTCCTGGGTCAAGGCGCCGCGCTATGAGGGAAGGCCGGTGGAGGTGGGTCCACTGGCGCGCTGCCTCATTGCCCGGGCAGCGGGACACAGGGAGATGAAGGCGGCGGTGGACATGGTCCTAGCCCGCCTGCAACTGCAACCGGCGGACCTCTGCTCCACCATGGGAAGGACCGTGGCGCGGGGCATCGAGACCCTCGTGCTGGCCCGCAAGCTCCCGGAGTGGCTGGAAGCCCTCACCGGCAACATCAGGGGGGGAGACTGCGCCGTCCACAACGGTGAAAAATGGGACCCGGACACCTGGCCGGCAGAGGCGAAGGGATATGGCTGGCACGAGGCGCCCAGGGGCGCGCTGGGCCACTGGATCCGCATCAAGGATGGAAAGATTCTCAACTACCAGGCGGTGGTTCCCTCCACTTGGCTCGCCTCGCCCCGTGACGCCAAAGGTCAACGGGGACCCTACGAAGCGGCCCTGGCGGGCACACCCCTGGCTGACCCGAAGCGTCCCCTGGAGATCCTGCGCACCATCCACTCCTTCGACCCCTGCCTCGCCTGCGCGGTGCACCTGTTCGACCCGGAACGTGGCGATGGGGTAACGGTGAAAGTGCTATAGGAGGAGCGCCGTGGAAAAGCTGGTGACAAAATACGTCTGGGAGTGGCCGGTGCGCATCACCCACTGGGTGAACGCCCTTTCCATCCTGCTCCTCTCCCTTACCGGCCTCTACATCGGCTGGGGCAAGACCCTGGCCCTTGACCCGTCCCAGTACGTGATGGGGTGGGCGCGCTTCATCCACTTCGTCACCGGGTACGTCTTCACCATCAGCGTCCTGTCCCGCCTCTACTGGGCCTTTGCCGGGAACGAGCACGCAAGCTGGCGGGCCTTCGTCCCATACCTGTTCCGGGACGGGAGGCGAAACATGAAGGAGACCTTTCTCTTCTATACCTTCTTCCGCCGCGCCGCGCCCAGCGTCACCGGCCACAACGCCATGGCAGGGAGCGTATACCTGTTCATCTTTTTCCTTTTCCTCCTGATGACGGCCACCGGATTCGCTCTCTACTCCGAGTACGCCCCCGGCGGAATCATGAACCGGACCTTCGGCATGCTGTTCTCCTTTGCCCCCAACCAGGTCCTGCGCCTGATCCACCACGGCGGCATGTGGCTCATCATCTGCTTCGTCATCAACCATGTATACAGTTCCTGGCTGATGGACGTGAAGGAAAAGAACGGGGTCATCTCCATCATCTGTGGTGGCGACAAGTCCGTTCCGGAGGAGGAGAAACCCTGTCTACGCTGATCCTGGGCATAGGAAACCTGGTCATGGGCGACGACGGCGCAGGCGTGAGGGCGGTCCAGCGGCTGGCCGCCGGTCATTCCTTTCCTCCTGGAGTGAGGTTGCTGGACGGCGGGACCCTGGGGCTCGACCTCCTTCCCTTCCTGGAGGGGCTTGACCGGCTGCTCATCATCGATGCCTTGGAGACCGGCGGACCGCCGGGGACCATCGCCCGGCTGACCGGAGAGATGATCCCCGGCGCCTTCGAGACGCGCCTTTCACCGCACCAGATGGGCCTCAGGGACCTGCTGGCCGTCTCCGACCTGATGGGAAACCGGCCGCCGGCAATGACGCTGCTGGGGGTCCAGCCCGAGACCATCGAACCGGGGACGGACCTGTCGCCGCCGGTGGAGTCCGCCCTGGACACCCTGGTGGAGATGGCGCTCCGGGAGCTGCGGGGATGGGGGATCGCCGCGCTTCCCCTTTGACACATGGCCTAGAGCTTGTTCGAAAATAACGTTACGAGAAAACGCGCCCGGATTTATGGCGGATTTGGCCGGGCTGATTGAGCAAAACCGCGGGCGTAGCAGGGCTACGTCGAGGATTTTGTGATTGAGGCGCAGTCAAAGATGGCGTGAAGACGGGATGCGGGCCTGGAAGGACTCATCAATGGATACACGCATCATAGACCAGCAACTCCTGGACACGGCTTCCGGCGCCGCCAAGGACTCGCCGCGCCGCCGCAAAAACCTCAATTTTCACCCGGATGACGAGGCGCCCTGCCACCGGCTTCTCAATGCCATGGAACCTGGGTCCTATATCCCTCCCCACCGCCACCTTCCCCCGGAAAAAGATGAATCCATCATCGTGCTGCGGGGCAGACTGGGGGTGGTTTTCTTCGATAACGGGGGAAACATCCGCGAGACCGCTCTACTGACGCCGGGAGGCGGCGCCATGGGGGTTAACATTCCCCATGGCGACTTCCATACCGTTGTTTCGCTGGAGAGCGGTACCGTCTTCTTTGAATCCAAGGCAGGTCCCTACCGGCCCGTGACCCCGGAAGAGAGGCCGCCGTGGGCTCCTGAGGAGGGAAGCGTCGCCGCGGCCCCATACCTTGCGGAGCTCCGCGGACTCTGGTCGAAGCCGGATTGATCCGGCCGCCGGGATGATTTCAACCGCCGAATATAGGTTGACTTGCCTGAAACGCTGTGTTATTTCAAAAAACCATGAACGAACTCTACGTGAAAAGATTCGCGGCATCGGCACGAGCTATCAGCGCAGCGGCGCGTAACGCCGCACGTGTACCCGCTGCCGTGTGAGTTTTTGCGTATTTTTGTTTTCAGAGGCCGTGGGTATCCCCCGCGGCCTTTTTGTTTTTTCGCTTTCTGAACGCAGCGCGTGCCGGTTTTTCCTGAAACCGGCACGCGCGAACTCTATCGGGGGTAAATAATGAGAAACGAACTGGTAAATCCGGGCGCGGGAGAGCTTACCTATGAAATCCGCAACATCGTAAATGTCGGGGAAAAGCTGCAGAAGTTCGGCGTGAAAATCAACTGGGAAAATATCGGGGATCCCGTTGCGAAAGGTGAGAAGGTTCCCCAATGGATGAAGGAAGTGGTGGCCGCGGAGGTGATGAAAGACGACACCTACGGCTATTGCCATACCAGGGGGGTGCTGGAAACCCGCAAGTTCCTCTGCGAAAAAACCAACATACGAGGCGGCGCGCAAATTACGCCGGACGACATCATCTTCTTCAACGGCCTGGGAGACGCCATTGCCAAGGTCTACGGCAACCTGAAACCGGAAACCCGCATCCTTACCCCCTCTCCCACCTACACGACCCACTCCACGGGTGAAATGGCCCACGCCAACGCATCCTCGGTCTGCTACCGGTTGCGGCCGGAAAACAACTGGTACCCCGATATGGAAGACATGCGCAACCATGTCAAATACAATCCCGCCATTGCCGGGATACTGGTAATCAATCCTGACAACCCCACCGGCATGGTCTATCCGGAAGAAACCCTCCGAGCTATCGTGGATATCGCAAGGGAGTTCGGCCTGTTCATCATTGTCGACGAGGTCTACAACAATATTGTCTACAACGGTCAAAAAACCGTGCCCATCTCGGCCCTGGTGGGCGACGTTCCCGCCCTTGCCATGCGCGGCATCTCCAAAGAGTTTCCCTGGCCCGGCTCCCGCTGCGGCTGGATCGAGTTCTATAACAGCGACAAGAACGCCCGTTTCAGGAAATACGTAAACGCCATTCTCAATTCCAAGATGAACGAGGTCTGTTCCACCACACTGCCGCAGAAGGCGCTGCCGACCATCTTCTCCCACCCGGAGTACCGCGGCTACCTGGACGAGCGCATCGCCCGTTACGAAAAGATGAGCAACATCGCCTATGAGGCTCTGCGCGACGTGCCCGGCCTGATGGTGAACCGGACCAACGGCGCATTCTACATGGCGGTGGCCTTCCGGGAAGGGCTGCTCAATCACAGCCAGAGCCTTCCCATCAAAAACCCCGAGGTCAGGGAACTGGTAAACGGCCTGGTGACGGCGCCCGGGGTCGCCCCGGACAAGCGCTTTGTCTACCACCTCCTGGCCAACACCGGCATCTGCGTCGTCCCCCTTTCCTCCTTCTCCACCCATCTTCAGGGTTTCCGGGTGACGCTGCTGGAAAAAGACGAGAAGGAGTTCCGCAAGATATTCAAGACCCTGGCGAAGAAGATCGAAGAGTATCTTTGTTCGTAGGAGCGGAAAAAAAGGGGCGCTGTCCTCTAAAAGGACGGCGCCCCCGAACCGATGAACCTAGATTCGGCAGTTGGAAGCATCCTCCGTTCTCTCCGGCTGCCGTCTTTCTGCTGCTCTAAGCTCATTTCGCTACAGCCGATAAACTCACCCTTCGGGTTCGGTCAGTATCGGCTGTGGCCGCTCCATTTCGCTAAGAGCAGCAACGAAATACTACAGAGTCGCTCTCTACGGATACCTCCAACTGCCGGTTTTAGGATGAATAGACTTTCCGACCTTCCTCCGCCTCTTGCCTCATTGAACGGGAGCGGGTGTCCATGGTCGCCTCACGGCGGTTAGCATAGCCCCTCTGTTCCACAACCACATGGATGATTACCGTCTCTGTAATAGGACGGTTCCACAATGATTAGCGAATCTTCCGGAGAAGGCTTCAGATCGAAGGCAAAGGAGCCGATGAGGTTGTTCCTCCGGCATGAATGGTTCTCTCCCTGGAAGACTTCAATCACCGCCTTTTCCCGCTTTGGATAGCTTGTATAGTACATCTCCGATTTTTTTGCCGGAATGCGCGTGTTACGGCTGATGCTGGGTGAAAAATGATCGACGTCACCGGTTTCCGCAAAACAAGCAAACTCTGTTCATGACCGGCACGGCCTCCGGATGGATAAGGCATTTTCAGCTTGAAACCGGGATTGCAGGGCCGGGTAATATCCACCGGCGATTGAAAGAACGACAATCCGCCGCGCGACCGGATTCCTCAAGTTATGGGCGAAAATGCCGATAAGTTTATGAAAAGGACGAATTCATTCATCCTGGAAATGTAGTTGGCCCTGATTGCATGGAACGAAAAGTTCAGCGTGCGTGTCAGCCGGTTCGACGAAGAGCACAAGCAGTTGACGAACTTGATCAACCAGTTGCATGATGCCGTGAAAACCGGCCAGGGGAGGCAGGTCATCGGGGATGTCCTGCAAGGGATAAAGTAATCATTTCCCTTTGCACCATTCGCGCCACATGGCGCGGAATGCCGCTTCCAGGTTGCTGGTGAAGCGCGGGGAGTCGCACAGGGGAGACGCCGCCATCTTTTCCCTCAGCCCGCGGCGCAGCTCTCCCAGCCGCGGGATGTCCGCGGCCAGGGTTGCGGCTGTTGTGATGTAGGAGTCCTCGTCACGGGCGATGAGCCCGGGCAGGCCCGCCGCCGTGAGGTGGCTCAGGGTGTGGCGGGACGCGAACCGGTCGCCGCCGAGGGTGACGACCGGGACCCCCATCCACATGCTTTCCAAGGTGGTGAGACCTCCCGAATAGGGGAAGGGGTCCAGGGCTATGTCCACATCGCCGTACCTGGCCAGGAGTTGGGCATGGGGAATCATCCCCTGGAACGTGACCCGCGCCTCCATGCCCCAACGGGCGAATTCCTCCCGGAACCTTTCCCTGGTGGTGGGGTCTCCCAGGGCCTTTGTGACCAGGAGGAGCCTGGATTCCGGGACTTCCCGCAGCAGCCTGATCCAGAGGGCCAGCACGCGGGGGTTGAGCTTGGCCAGGTTGTTGAAACAGCCGAAGGTGACGAAACCGGTTTTCAGGGCGGGCAGGGGCGCCACCGGCGGCGCGTAGTCCGGTGGGGTGTAGCACACATAGCAGTCGGGCAGCCGCGCGATCCTTTCCCGGTACCACCCCTCGGTCCCGGCCGGGGTTTCCCGGTCGTCGGAGATGAGATAGTCCATGGCCGACAGGCCGGTGGTCCCCACGTATCCGGCCCAGGTCGCCTGTACCGGGGCTGGTTTACGGGCGAACATGGTAAGGAGGTTGCGCGCGGTGTGGCCTGCGAGGTCCACCAGGATATCAACCCCGTCTTCCCGGACCATGTCCGCCACCCTCTCATCAGGGCAGCCGTGGACGGCCCGCCAGTTTCGGACATTGCGCCGCAGGCGATGGGTGAGGTCATCGCCGGAGCTCTGGTTAGCGTAACAGAAGATCTCGAACTGATCCGCGTCATGGCAGGCGAGCACGCCGTCCAGGAAATATCCGACCGGATGCCGCCGTAAATCTCCGGATACGTAGCCGATGCGGAGGGGCCGTTCCGGGTCGGGGATGTTGGGATGGGACTCGGCGGCGCGGATCCCGGCCAGATGCGTCTTTTCCCATTCCATGGATTCGGACAGAAGGGTTTCCGGGGTCGTGTCCGGGTCGTACTGGATATTCATGAGCAGATTGCTGTGGGCGATCACATGATCGGGCTGCAATGCGATGGCCTTGCGGAAGGAGGCAATGGCCTCCGGGATCCGGCACTGGTCCTGAAAGACGGTGCCCAGGTTGAAGTGGATGTAAGCCATGTCCGGCTGGACCATCTGCGCCTCGCGGTAGGACGCCTCGGCCTCGGCCAGCCGTCCCAGTTCCTTGAAGGCGTTTCCCAGGTTCACGCGCGTTTCCGCGTTATCCGGCTCCATGTCCAGAGCCCGGCGATAGGCGTCGACGGCCTCCTCCGGCCTCCCCAGATCGCGTAGGGCGTTGCCGAGGTTGCACAGGTAGGAAGGGCAGGGAGCGAGGGCTACGGCCTGTCCATAGCTTGCAACCGCCTCTTCGAGCCGAACCTGGTCACGCAGGGCATTGCCCAGGTTGAAGTGGGCCAGGGAGAATCCGGGGGCCAGTTCCAGGGCTCGCCGGTAGCGGGCTTCGGCATCGGCGGGTCTTCCCTGTTCCCGCAGCGTGGCGCCAAGGCTGACCATTATTTCAGGATTCAGCGGATCATCAGCCAGGGCGCGTTCGTAACAGGCCGCCGCGTCCGCCGGTTTTCCCATATCGCGCAGCACGGCACCCAGGTTCAGCCGCGCCTCCTGGTAGCCGGGATTCAGGGCCAGGGCGCGTTCATAGCACGCCGCCGCCTCTTTGTCTTTGCCTTTTTCCAGGAGGATGTTACCCATATTGTAATGGGCCATCGCCAGGCTGGGCCGGATATGGAGGGCCGTCCGGTAGCACTTCTCCGCTTCTTCCATATCCCCGGTTTTCCTGAGGGCATTGCCTAGATTGACATGTGCCTCGGCCAGGCTGGGGTTGGCTGCTATGGCGCGGCGGAAGCTTTTCACCGCTTCTTCGGGGAGTGAGCGGTCCAGGAAGACGGACCCCAGGTTATAGTGGGCCATGGCGAAGCCCGGGTTTACGGCGATGGCCTTCCGGTAGCTCGCTTCGGCCTCCTTCAGCCGTCCCATTTCCCGGAAGGCGTTTCCCAGGTTGGAATGGGCGTCAGCATAGTCCGGCTTCAGCGCAACCGCCCTGCTGATCAGTTCCGCCGCTTCGGCGTACCGTTTCCGCTGCAAGGCGACGACCCCCAGGAAGTGGAGGGCGGCCGGGTTGCCGGGCTGATGATGGAGGACCTGGCGATAGATGTCCGCCGCCGTCTCCAGGTCCCCGGTCCGATGATGGCTCAGCGCCAGTTCCAGAGCCTTATCGATGCCGATGTGCCGTCCCTGGCCGGTATTTCCCCGTGACGAGCCCTGCAAGGCCGCCGGCTGCGTCTTCTTTTTTTTCTTCATGGCTGTCTCTCCGATATCCGTCCGCTGGCGGGGATGGCGGGCCATTATGCCGGCTGATGGCCGACCGCACCGCTTCCGGTGACAATTTCTACCGGATTCATCAGCTTATTGCAAGGGGAAGGGGGAATGGAGGCGGGGACCTTTTCAAAGGGGTTGTTATTACGAATTAAAATGGTGATGTTTTGTTGCCGTCCCCGGAAACGGGACGCTGGATTGGAGAGCGAATGCCGCTGAAAAAATCGAACCGACACATCTTCATATACGGGCTCATCGCCGTGTGCGCCATATCTCTTACGACGATCTTTTCCCTTTTCGAGATTCGCCGAGAGGCCACGCACCAGGCGGTCCAGCTCCAGGAGAGCCATCTGCGAACCTTCTGGGTGATGCTGCGGGAAAAGGGATATCCGATGGCCGCCGTTAACGGCAGACTGCTTGCCGGCGACTACGTGATCAACAGTAATTTTGAACTGCCGGACAGGATAAAGGAGCTCTTCGGCGGAGTGGCGACCATATTCATGGGCGATGTGCGTGTTTCCACCAACGTCCTGATGCCGGATGGCGCGCGCGCCGTAGGCGTCCGTCTGAAGGGTCCGGCCCGGGAGGCGCTTTTCGGGAAAGGACGCTCCTACCGTGGTGAAAGCACAATCCTGGGGACCCCATATTTTGTCGCCTATGACCCGATCCGGGATGCGCGAGGAAAGGTGATCGGCGCTCTCTTCGTAGGTGTGAAGCAGGAGACATTTCTTGCTGGTTACAACAAACTGAAGCTGGCCGTCGTTGCGATCCATCTGCTCCTGGCCGGATCGCTCATCATTCTTTCCATCCTGCTGCTGCGCAAGCGCAAGCTGTCCGAACGCAGGATAAGGGAAAGTGAGGAGCTCATGAGAATGGCCTTTGAAGGGAGTAATTACGGCGCCTGGGATATTGACCTGGTCCGGCGGGAGATAAGGCATAACCGGCGGTGGGCCGATATTCTGGGGTACGATGCCCAGGAGACCGCCATTCCGCTCGACCGCTGGCGGGAGCTGGTTCATCCCGATGACCGGCCGGACTTCCTGAGGGAGTACAATGACCATCTGGAGGGAAAGACGGAAAGGTTCGTGGTGGAGTACCGAACCCTCGGAAAGTCCGGCCAGTGGATGTGGTTCCTGGACCGGGGCAAGGTGGTGGAGCGCGACGCCGGCGGCGCGCCCCTGCGCATGGCCGGCACTTCGGCGGATGTTACAGCCAGGAAGCAGGCGGAAGAGGCGCTCCACGCATCGGAGGCCAATTACCGGGCCATCTTCGACGCCTCCAATGACGCTATTATCGTGCATGACATGGACACCGGCAGGGTTATCGACGTGAACAGGCGCATGTGCGAGATGTATGGATACACCAGGAAGGAGGCCCTGCGACTGGGGGAAGAAGTGTTCCGTGTCGGTGATGGAGACTCCGTCAGGGATCTGGCCCTGGAACGCATGCGCATAGCGGATGCCGGGGGATCAGACTTTTTCGAGTGCCTGGCCCGAGCCGGAGACGGACGGGAATTCTGGGTCGAGGTCAGTCTGAAGCGGGCCGTTATCGGCGGCAGGGAGCGCCTGCTGGAGGTGGTGAGGGACATATCGGCCCGTAAGAAGGCCGAAGAGGAGAGGGACAGGCTGGAAGAGCAGTTGCGCCAAGCCCAGAAGATAGAGGCGGTAGGTCTGCTGGCCGGAGGAATTGCCCACGATTTCAACAACGTACTGACTGCAATAATTGGATATGCCCATCTGATTATCATGAAAATGACCGGGGAGAACCAGCCGGTTCACTTCGTGGAGCAGATCCTGGGCGCGGCAGAGCGTGCGGCCGGCCTGACCCAGGGCCTTCTGGCCTTCAGCAGGAAACAGGTTATCAATCCGCAAAGGGTGGATCTGAACGGGATCGTGCAAAACATGCGCAAATTCATGGAGAGGATTATCGGAGAGGATATCGAGCAGTATATGTCCCTCCATGAAAAGGAGCTCCCCATATTCGCGGATATCGGCCAGATTGAGCAGGTTCTGATGAACCTGGCCACCAATGCGCGGGACGCCATGCCCAACGGAGGCGAGTTAAGGATCAGCACCGGTCTGCTGGAGATCGAGCGGGGCGGCGGTGATATGCCGGGCGCGGCCGATCCGATCCGTTTCGCCTGTATGTCCGTTTCCGACACCGGTTCAGGGATAAGCGAAAATGACAGGGAAAAGCTCTTCGAGCCCTTCTTTACAACAAAGGAGGTGGGACAGGGGACCGGCCTGGGACTTTCCATAGCATATGGCATCGTGAAAGAACACAAAGGATACATCGAAGTGGATAGCGAAGAGGGACAGGGAACCACCTTCCATGTCTACCTTCCTCTGGTGTCCGGGGGAAGGTCTAACGTCTTCGGTGAGCAGTTTTCTCCTCCCTCCGGAGTGGAAACCATCCTGGTGGCCGAAGATGACGAAGAGGTGCGCAAACTGGCCGGGTCGCTCCTGGAAGAGTGCGGCTATACAGTTATCGAGGCGGTGGACGGTGTTGACGCGGTGGCCAAGTTCGAGGAGAACGCGGAGCGGATCAAGCTGCTCATCCTTGATGTGGTGATGCCCAAGAAAAACGGAAATGAGGTCTACGATAATATCCGGCGCATCTGTCCGGAGGCGCGGACCATTTTCATGAGCGGTTACAGCGCTGATATCATCAACAAAAAGGGTTTCATCGAACAGGGGCTGGATTTTCTCGAAAAACCGATTATCCCCCTCACTTTTTTGAACAAGGTTCGAGAGGTCCTGGACCGGGATGCCTGAAACGTCGCGGGCCGGCCTTTGCCTGACCTGAACATACTTGAATTCCTTCAGCGACATGATAGATACCTACACTATTTACTTAGTGTAGGTATTTTTGTGTACACACGATCTGTGAAAATCCGGGGTCAAGAAAAAAAAATTTACCTTTAAAAAAAATCTGTATATCAATACGTGGCGTGTTGCGGAAGTCATTTGCCGGGCGGCCGTTTCGATATCACCGCGGAACGCGGGGCCGCTGCGGCGAAAAATAAATCAAGAAGGAGGCGCCATGTCCTACGTCGAGTCAGTACTGAATTCCGTTGTAACGAAAAATCCCAATGAGCCTGAGTTCCATCAAGCGGTGAAAGAGGTTCTGGAGTCCCTTGCGCCGGTGTTCAAGCGCCACGCGAAATACGAGCAGCAGCGTATCCTGGAGCGCATCACCGAACCGGAACGGGTTATCCTGTTTCGTGTGCCCTGGGTTGACGACAAAGGCGGCATCCAGGTTAACAAGGGGTACCGTATCGAGTTCAACAGCGCCATAGGCGCATACAAGGGCGGTCTCCGCTTCCATCCTTCCGTGAACCTGGGCGTTCTTAAATTCCTGGGTTTCGAGCAGGTATTCAAGAATTCGCTCACCACCCTTCCCATGGGCGGCGGCAAAGGTGGTTCCGACTTCGATCCCAAGGGCAAGTCCGATAACGAGGTAATGCGGTTCTGCCAGTCCTTCATGATTGAGCTCTTCCGCCACATCGGACCGGTGACCGACGTCCCGGCGGGTGATATCGGTGTAGGCGGCCGCGAGATAGGCTATCTGTTCGGCCAGTACAAACGCCTGAAGAATGAATTCACCGGTGTGCTCACAGGCAAGGCTCTGGGCTGGGGCGGCTCTCTTATCCGTCCCGAGGCCACTGGCTACGGCTCAGTCTACTTTGCCCAGGAGATGCTTGCCGCAAAGGGCCAGACCATCGAAGGCAAGACCTGTCTCGTGTCCGGTTCCGGCAACGTGGCCCAGTACACCGTTCAGAAGCTGAACCAGTTGGGCGCCAAGCCGGTTTCCATGTCCGATTCCAACGGTTCCATCTACGATTCCGACGGGATCACCGAAGAAAAGCTCCAGTTCGTGCTGGAACTGAAGAATGTCCGTCGCGGCCGTATCTCCGAGTACGCGGCCAGGTATCCTTCCGCCAAGTATCTGGAAGGTAAGCGCCCCTGGTCCATCCCATGTGACTGCGCCTTCCCGAGCGCCACGCAGAACGAGATAAACGGAGCGGATGCTGCCGAACTTATCAAGAACGGCTGCAAGCTGGTCAGCGAAGGCGCCAACATGCCGAGCGATCTGGACGCCGTGAAGGTATTCCTGGACAACAAGATTCTATATGGCCCGGGCAAGGCGGCCAACGCCGGCGGCGTTGCCACCTCTTGCCTGGAAATGTCACAGAACGCCCAGTTCATGAGCTGGTCGCGCGAGGAAGTTGACGCGAAGCTGAAGAACATCATGAAGAACATTCACCACAACGCCTATACAACCGCCGCCGAATACGACTGTCCGGGCAACTACGTTGCGGGCGCCAATATCGCCGGTTTCCTGAAGGTGGCCAACGCGATGATCGATCAGGGAATCGTGTAAGCATGCAACTGCCGAATCCATGATAAAAGCTGTACTGCCATGCATGATATGAGGCGCTGGAGAGATTCAGCGCCTTTTTTTGCGCTTTCACATAATTCTGTACACAGTATACTGCCGCCAACAGGGGATCACGGACAAGGGAGGTTTGCATGTACGCGTACGAGACGACATTCACTACTGGATTGCCCGGGCTGGACAAGGCATTGAAGGGGATACTCCCCGGCGACAATATCGTCTGGCAGGTGGACGCCATCGAAGACTACCAGGCTCTCGTTACGCCGTTCGTAAAGAGCGGGGCTTCCTCGGGCCGGAGTATGGTCTATTTCCGTTTCGCCAGTCATCCACCGCTGATTCCGGAAGACGACGCGGTTATAAAGGTGGAGTTGGACCCCAATGCCGGATTCGAGACTTTCATCGCCATCATCCACCATACCATTGAGAGGGCGGGGAGGGGGTCGCTCTATGTCTTTGACAGCCTTTCGGAACTGGCGGCTGACTGGTATTCCGATCAGATGCTGGGCAACTTTTTCATGCTGACCTGCCCCTATCTCTTCGACCTGGAGACGGTCGCATATTTCGCTCTGTTCCGCAACTACCATTCATCCCGCGCCCTGCAGCCCATCTTCGAAACCACCCAGCTCTTTCTTGATGTCTACCGCTACAGGGACACCCGCTATATCTATCCCATGAAGGTGCATCTGCGCTATTCATCCACCATGAACATGCTTCACGAGTGGAAAGGGGATGAATTCCGGCCGGTTACCGCCAGCGCTCTCATAAGTTCCATTCTTACGTCGGTGAACTGGTCGGGTCTTGATTCGGACAGCCGTCCCGGTATCTGGGAACGGGCGTTCGCCGAAGGCGAGGAGGCCCTCGACGAGGTAAAGAGAGGGCGTTGTTCACCTGAGCGGGAAGAGGAGATGTTTCGCCGCCTCTCGCGGATGATGGTCTCCCGGGATCCGGGGATGCTGAAACTGGTGTTCCGCTACATGGGTCTTGAGGATGTGCTGGAGATCCGCCGCCGCATGATCGGTTCGGGACTGGTGGGCGGCAAGACCGTCGGGATGCTGCTGGCCCGGCGCATTCTGCAGAGACATTCCGAGCGATTCACCATGTTGCTGGAGGCCCACGATTCGTTTTATATCGGCTCCGACGTATTCTTCACCTTTCTCGTGCGCAACGGCGCCTGGTGGGTAAGGGAGAAACAGAGGAATCCCGAGACCTTTCTGGAAGGCTCTGAACTGGCGCGCCAGCGGATTCTCACCGGCAGGTTTCCTGATTACATGGTAAAGCAGTTCGAACTGATGCTGGACTATTTCGGCCAGGCGCCCATCATCGTCCGTTCCAGTTCACTCCTGGAGGACAACTTCGGCAATTCCTTTGCCGGCAAATACGAGAGCGTCTTCTGCCCCAACCAGGGTCCAAGGGAGCGGCGGCTGGAGGATTTCATCTCAGCGGTGCGCACTATCTACGCCAGCAGCATGAGCGAAAGGGCGCTGCGTTACCGCAAGCAGAAGGGGCTTCTTGAGCAGGACGAGCAGATGGCCCTTCTGGTCATGAGGGTGTCTGGCGCGGTCCATGGCCGCTATTTCTATCCCCACGCCGCGGGCGTCGCTTTTTCCTACAACCCTTATGTGTGGAACGAGCATATCGATCCCCGTGCCGGGGTGATGCGCGTGGTGTTCGGGCTCGGTACCCGCGCCGTGGATCGCTCCGACGACGACTATACCCGCGTGGTCGCCCTGAACGCGCCGGAACGGAGACCGGAGACCAATTTCGAAGAGGTCCGCCAGTACGCCCAGAGGAGGGTCGATTTTCTGGACCTTGACGCGAACCGGCTCGTGTCGGGCCATTTCCTGGACGTTATCGCTGCCAGCCCCGACGTTCCGGCGCGCCTTTTCGCATCCACCGACGATGGTTCCGGCTGGGGGATGGAACACGGGATGAGGCCGTCCTGGGTGCTTACATTCGATAAACTGCTGGGGACGACCGCCTTTGTCGAGGATATGAGAGAGATGTTGCGGTCCTTGCAAGATGCATACAGCTATCCGGTGGATGTGGAGTTTACCCTCAATTTCCTGGATGATCATGACTACCGGGTTCATGTGGTGCAATGCCGTCCGTTGCCGGTCAAAGGCATGGACACCGCAGCCGAGGTTCCGGTGGAAGCGCCGGAGGAAAGCCGCATTATCTCCGCCTGTGGCGCCGTAATAGGACACAGTCGGCATATTTGCATCGACAGGATAATCTATGTGACACCGGAGGTCTATGGCTACCTGCCCATGCAGGATCGGCACGAGGTGGCGCGGATGATCGGCAGGCTGAACCAGTCCATTCCGGCCAATGGCAGTGAAAAAGTACTTCTCATGGGGCCTGGAAGATGGGGCACGAGCTGCGCGTCCCTCGGGATACCGGTCTCATTTTCGGAGATCAGCCATATGGCGGTTGTGTGCGAGATTGTGGCAATGCACGAAAACCTGATTCCGGACGTTTCCTTGGGCACCCATTTCCTGAACGAACTCATCGAGATGGATATGCTTTATCTGGCGTTGTTTCCACGAAGGGGAGGTAATTACATGCGGATGGAATTCTTCCAGGATATGCCCAACCGTCTTGCGGATTACGTTCCTGGCAGTGAACGGTGGACCGACGCAATCAAGGTCATCAGCGCGGCAGACGTGGCTGGCGCCGAAGGAGCGCTCTTTCTGTCCGCCGATTCTCTCAAGCAAAAGGTCAGTTGTTACCGGGCCTGTTGATTGTCGTCGCTCGCAGAAAAAAAGCTCAAGAAAACAAGGATTCCGCCGATAATAATAAGACGTACGCTGTACGGGGGAGGTGACCTATGGAAATCAGCACCGTAGCAAGCCAGGCTCTGGCTGTAAAAGAGCAAATGACGCAAGTTCAGTTAGGGCTCGCCGCCGTCAAGGATGCCGCTGAAATGCAACAGAAAATGGCGGACATGCTGGCGAAGAACGCGACTGTAGTGCCGCCCTCGCCTGACGCACAACCGGGCGGTTTTTCGATCTATGCCTGATCAACTATCCTATACAAACAAAGGCAGTATTTTTCCGTAATCAGCGGATAACCAATTCCCGTACGGCAGTTGAAGAAGGCCGGCGCCAAATGGACGCCGGCCTTCTTTTGCATAATTCGCACATGATTCAATTGATCTGTTTTTCGGATAACATTACGATTATTCGAGACTATTCTGAGGCGCCACGTATTCTCATCCTTGGATTGATGAAAGTTTTTTTGAAAAAAACGAAAATAACCTGTTGACAGTTAGCGGAGGGTTTTGGTATAAGCATGTTCCCTTTGATGAGGGGACGGGGACGCGAGAGCGGGACCGGCGGGTAGCGCGAGAAGGTTACCCTTTCTATCAATGGGCGACTT
>CAZFCG010000037.1:0-32789 GCA_964517595.1 uncultured Geobacter sp.
TGGACAACGGCAATTAACAGGATGGACAGGATGTGCAGGAGGAAAGGCCAAGGACACCGTCACCTAAGTGTCTGTCATGCCCGAGTGCATTTGTCGGGCATCTATGATTTTCAATTAGTTACCGTCTGGATTCCCGATTACACCCTCGGGAATGACAGAAAAAAGCTATCTGTTGAGCATCATGCAAATCTCAAAGAAGTCCCCTCTCCCCTGGTGGGAGAGGGGGAAAGTTGCCGAAATATCGCATGTTACCCCTTTTCACCCTCCCCCCCAACCCCCTCCCATCAAGAGGGGGGAGTATTTTTCGACACGTTTGCAAGAGTCTCTGTTGAATAGTTACTTTTCATTTTGATTTTCCGGTTCCTCACGCAGATCTGTGCGAGGAACCGGACATGGGCAAGTTCCCCATGAAGTGATAAAGATTCAGAATATAGTTCATTACCGGCCCGAAGACATTTTTTCACTGCACCACGGACGGAGTGCTTCGAACACAATTACGCCCCTGCTTTTTCGCCAGATAAAGAGCCCCGTCAGCCGCATTGAACAGCATTGTCGCCGTGCTCTCCCTCGCGGCGGCAGACGAAGCTGATGATACCCCTAGACTGATCGTGACGTAGGGTGCGACTGCCGATCCCCCATGGGGCATCAGACTCTTCTCGACTGTCGCGCGGATAGTATCGGCAACGTGAAGCGCTCCCGCCAATGCAGTATTCGGCAATACCACGACGAACTCCTCACCGCCGTAGCGGGCGACGAAATCACTGGGGCGGGCGACCGACTCGCGAATGATCTGCGCGACAGCTTGCAGGCAGACGTCCCCCTGTTCATGACCATACAGGTCGTTGTACCCCTTGAAAAAATCAATGTCGCAGACAATGAGCGACAGTTCCGACTTATCCCGCAACATCCTTTTCCATTCAACCTCAAGATATTGGTCATATGCGCGCCGGTTGAACACTTTGGTGAGTTGGTCGGTCGTGGCTAGCCGCTGGAGGTCTTCGTTTGCCTGTGTCAAAAGCTTCTCTGCCCGGGCAAGCTGCTGATAGTTGCGGGCATGGTCGATGGCTATACCTCCGATGTTCAGGATGTCAACGGCAAGATTCTGGTACTGGTCTAGGTACTGGGGAAAGGCGACCCCTTCTACCATTATCACGCCCCTGACCTTGCCAAGCCGGGTTGCGCGCAGCATGAACCCGTTACCGGATTCAGTACGCATGCCCTCCCCCGTGAAACACGCCAGGGAGTTCCTGACAGCCTCATTGACATCATTGTCGCCAAGGGGCGGTATTGCCCAAAACCTGTCCGGCAAGTCATCCAGAAACGTGAGGTAACATACCTGTTGCGGTGCGAAGAGCAGGGCAAAAGCGTCCATCATCCCGGTTACGGCCTGTTCCTCTTCGACCGTACTGGTAAGGTTTGCCATCAGGTCCAGAGCCATGGCAAGAGTGGCCGCCTGGCTCCTCAGTTTGCGCGACTCGCAGATTTGCCGCTCCAGCCGCAACTTCATGACCAACTGCGTCATGAACAGTTTCGGTACGGATAGCCCTGCGAGGTAGACATCATACGGCTTATCCAGGAATTCGGCAAAATGACGCAGCTGCCCGGCGCTGTGCGCCGCCACACTTGTATCGAGGAGGACGACGGAGGTGATTGTTTCGCCAAACACTTTTCGGGCAGTATGCCGGTCGAGCCCTTGCCGTTCCATGGATTCTTGCCACGTTTTCAGCCAACCGGGAGAGGTCAGGTAGGCGCCGGCATTAAGGTAGCCGGCAATAATTTGCGATTCGGCAATGAACTCGAAACAGGAATCCAATCGATTGACCCGGTACGGACATCCTTGTGTGGAAATCATGTTCAGACTGGAAAGGCAGCAGGAACCGATAATCTCCACATGTTGTATATCGTCCAGCGGAGCAAGGATGGCGGCGCACTCTTCCCCGGACAAGGGAGGGCGGCCGCACCTGGCCGGGAAGGACACGGCGCAGGCATCGTCGAAGCCCATGAACTCCAGCGCCAGTTTCGCCTCTTCAACAAAGTTTTCGCAGACCAGAAACGTAATCCTACCGGCCATTGGCGACTCCGGTTTGCAGCGGGTACCGGCCCCAGCGCCGCACGGCATCGGCAATCGCCATCAAGGTCTCGTCGGGAACGGCCCAGGGTATTTCCCCATGGTTGTCAGCGAGGATGAAACCACCTCCCGGAGCTCCCTCGGCAATGGCGGCGCGCACCCTGCTTTCTGTCTCGGCAGCGCTCCAGCGTCTCATCTCGATGCCGTTCAGATTGCCCAGGAGGCCGATTCTTCCCCGGGATACGCGCTTCAGCTCAGCCAGGCTTTCAATACAACTGACTCCGACCACCGCGGCGCCGGTCCGGATGAGATCCTCCATGATGGGAAGCACGCGGCCCGAGGCAAGATGGATGGCCGGCGGTCCGTTGATCCTTTTCAGAGTGTCGCAGGCAATCTCATGCCCGGTGCGAATAAAGATGTCGCGAGGAATAATGGTTGGCGATGAGACCGGATCGAAATAGCAGATGGCCGTTGCCCCGGCCTCGAGTTGCGCGTTGGCCCATGTTACGCAGAAGTCCGCATTGATCCGGATAAGTCGTGCGAAAAGTTCCGGCTGTTCCATTATCAGGTCGAGATAGGCTCCGAAACCCATCTGCATCACCGGAACCGAAAAGGGGGACATGACGACGCCGATGATCGGGCAGTCGTCTCCGACACGTGACTTCATCATGGAAGTCGCTTCAAGCACTTTCATCAGGCACGGCGTCTTCTTAATTTCCGGCATGACCAGACGGGATATCATTTCCGCATGCCCGATAAACGGGGTCCCGGAATTTGGCGGGCCGTCAGCGGCGTAGATCACCTCACCTCCCCATGCTTCCACCTCAACCGGCGCATAGAAAAAGCTGTACAGGCAGTCATGGCCGTATTTTTCGCGCAGGCGGATCTGACCTTCCGCAACATGCTCAGCCTTCGAAAAATAGTCTTTTATTGAGAGCCCGAGTTCCTTGGAGCCGTGCATGGTCGTCAGCAGGAAAAAGGGAACCCGGTCCGGTTCATGATGTCCAAGGGCTGTAAAAACCCGCTGCATGGAAGTCATAGGCTCATTTTTCATGATATCCCCTCCAGTGCATTACGGACAATCTCGGCAGCTTCGGCCGCATTTCGGCCCATGGCATCCGCCCCGACCTCAAGCCAAAGCTGTGGATCAAAAATGAAAGGAGCACCGCCAACGACCACTCTGACGTCCAGCCTCTCTGCCTTCAGCCCGTCAACCAGGTCGCGGACATGCAGTGCGGAATGAAGCATCAGTGTGGATATCAACAGCAGGCGGAGCCCGTCGGCTCGAGCCCTGGCAATCGCTTCGGCAACCGTCACTCGGCCATAATCCCTGAGTTCGAAGCCAGCGGCGCGCATAACCGAATAGACGATTCTCTTGCCAAGCATGTGGTAATCGTCGAGGACTGCAATAGCCATGGGCGGCTGGTCCGTGCGCCGCGGGTCTCCAGGAGGGAGCAGCCGATCCACCAGCTCTTCGCAAATGCGGCCGCTCATGTATACCTGGGCGAGGGCAATATCCCCCTTGTCCCAGCTCTCGCCGATGCTGTCGAGCGCCTTGGCTATGACGCTGTCTACGATTTCAAGGGGCGCCATCTGATGGGATGCGGCAGCGATAATCTTTGCGGCTTCAAGACGATTGATCGACAGAAGCGCCTCTTCAAATGGCTTCGAAAAAATGATCATCTCCTGGCTCCTCTCCGGAAACCCGCACAGGAAGGCTGTCCTGCTTTAGAACGACGTCGAACCCAGCCGCCGACGCAGACTCACTTCTATGTACCGTTGTTGACTTCCTCCATTTTACCCGGTTTTTTGACCAAATTTCAGTGATGAACCTATTCTTCCGAATCCAATCCATCCGGAACTCTGTCCAACTCCGCCAGCCACGCATCGGCGCAGGCGTCGCTGGGCGCCCGCCAGTCCCCGCGGGGAGAAAGGGAGCCGCCGGAACCGACCTTGGGCGAGTTTGGCACGCAGGTGCGCTTGAACTGGCTGGTCTGGAAAAACCTCCGCAGAAAAACCCGCATCCATTTCTTGATATCATATAGGGTATACTGGCGCTGCTTTTCCTTCGGGATATCCGGCCAGCCGCCAGAGGTCCGGTCATGCCAGGCATTCCACGCCATGAAGGCCACCTTGCCCGGGAGATAGCCCAGGCGGAGGGTGTAGTAAAGGGTAAAATCCTGCAACTCATAGGGGCCGACAATGTCTTCGGTGCGCTGAACCGGCTGTCCGCTGGAATCCTCGCCCGGCACGAGTTCAGGGCTTATCTCCGTCTCAAGGATGTCCCTGAGCACCGGGCTCACCTCCGGCCCAAGTTGATCAGTCATCGCGGCCCAGCGTATCAGATACTGAATAAGGGTCTTGGGAACGCTGGCATTCACATGATAGTGGGCCATGTGATCGCCTACGCCGTAGGTACACCAACCGAGGGCTATTTCGCTCAGGTCGCTGGTCCCCACCACGATGCCCCCGTACTGGTTGGCGAGACGGAAGAGGTGGCTGGTCCTCTCCCCTGCCTGGACATTTTCGAAGGTCACGTCATAAACAGGCTTGCCGTCAGAGAAGGGATGCCCGATATCCTTCATCATCTGGAGACAGCTCGGCCGGATATCGATCTCACGATAGGTGCAGCCTACGGTCCTGATAAGTTCCCTTGCCTGATCCAGGGTGCGCTGGCTTGTGGCGAAGCCGGGCATGGTATAGGCCAGAATATGGAAGCGGGAAAGACCCATCACGTCCATGGCCCTGGCGCATACGATCAGGGCCTGGGTCGAATCGAGCCCTCCGGAGACGCCGATGATCATCTTGTCCGCGCCCGTGGATCTGAAGCGCTTCACCAGCGCCTGGACCTGGATCTGATACACCTCGCGGCACCGCTCGTCCCGTCTCACCGGGTCACTGGGCACAAATGGAAAACGCTCATAGCGTCTCTCCAGGGGAAGGACATTCCGCAAAGGAATATCCGCATGGAAGGTTATAGTCCGGAAATCGCGCAGCGAATCACGCAGCCTCAAAATCGACTGGCCAAAGCTGTTCTGGCGCATCCTCTCCTGGGTGAGACGGTCCAGGTCGATATCGGCGGAGACGAGCTGATCCCCGTAGGCAAACCTCCTGGTTTCCGCCAGAAGGGAACCGTTCTCGCAGATCATGCCGTGTCCGTCCCATGCCAGGTCGGTAGTGGACTCCCCTGTTCCGGCCGCGCTGTAAAGGTAGGCCGAGAGGCACCTTCCCGACTGATTCTCCACCAGTTGACGCCGGTAATCGGCCTTGCCCACGGTTATATTGGAAGCGGAGAGGTTGACGAGCACCGTCGCTCCGGCCAGGGCGGCGTATGACGAAGGGGGGATCGGCGCCCACACGTCCTCGCATATCTCCACGAAGAATGTGAGGAGCTGTTGGTTCTCCACCTGGAACAGCAACCGGTTTCCCAATGGAATATTCTCCTGACCCAGGAGATGGATTCGATCCCGCAGGCAATGGTCCGCGGGCGCGAACTGGCGCAATTCATAAAACTCGCGGTAGTTGGGCAGGTAGGTCTTGGGAGCTATACCCAGTAGCCTGCCCCTGTAAAAAACCGCCGCGCAGTTGAAAAGTAGCCCGTCAATCTTCAGTGGCAGACCCACAATCCCGATGATCGGCAATGATCTTGACGCGTCAAGGACGGCGCCGAGCGCGGCGATACAGCCATCCAGAAGGGTCTGCTGGTGAAACAGATCCTCGCAGGAGTAGGCGGAAAGCCCCAATTCCGGAAAGGCCGCCAGGACTATCTTCCGCTCCGCCGCGTCCCTCAGCAGTTCGATGGTGCGGGAGCCGTTAAACGCGGGGTCCGCCACCCTGACCTCCGGCATGGCCACCGCCACCCGTACGAAGTTGTGAGAATAGATGTTGAAAAATTCGTGCCGCTGGTTCATGGACTTCTCCCCTTTTGGAAGTTCCTTTGGACTCGGGTAACAGCGGAAACAGCCGTGGACGCCGTATTCGCGCACTCTTTCTACACCTTTCCAAACAGGGGTGTCAACGCTTTTCCCGGCCCCCGGCGTGCCGTAAAACCGGCGTCAGGGTATTTATTCAGTAACGACATTTAACAACTTACGCTATTGCCTTCCGGCATGATTTTATGTAATCAATAGACAGCGGGGAAAAGTTCCGCAAATCAACGGGGCGTGAAAGAAACCATATGAGAGACGAGATCAGAATCCTGTCGGTTGACGATTTCCATGCGAATCTTGTTGTAATAAGAAGCATACTGAGCGAGGCGGGCAGTTTCGAATTCCTCGAAGCAAGCAACGGAAAGGAAGCCCTTGAGGTGCTCTCGGACACACCTGACATTGATGTGGTGCTGCTGGATCTGGAGATGCCGGTGATGAACGGCATTGAAACGCTTCAACGCATCAAGGGAAACGAGAATATGAGGGACATTCCGGTTATCGTTGTCTCTTCGAAAAAATCGGAAGTCCACAAGACACTTACCCTGGGCGCCAATGACTTCATCTCCAAGCCCTTCGACCATGAGGAGTTGAAACTGCGTGTCCTGAACCAGGTAAAGGCGAAAAAGCTCAATGACCTTTCCAGGGATATGAGCACAATCCTGGAAGCGGAGGTAATAAAAAAGACCGCGTTTCTCCAGGACGCGCTGGAACTGGCGCGTGAGGCCGAGTACGAGATATCCCTCCGCCTGGGGCGCGCGGCGGAGTTCAGGGACCTGGAAACGGGGATGCATATCCGCCGCATGAGTGAAATGACGGCTCAACTGGCGCGTCTGGCCGGCCTTTCCGAACGCAGATGCGAGACACTGCGCTATGCCGCGCCTCTCCATGATGTGGGCAAGATTGGAATACCCGATGACATCCTTCTTAAGCCGGACAAGCTGGATGAGCGGGAATACGGAATCATGAAGACCCACACCCTCATCGGCGCCAAGATTCTCACCGGCGCGGACAAGTTCACCGTTATGAAGGCCGGAAAGATTATCGCGCTGCAGCATCACGAGAAGTGGGACGGCACAGGTTACCCTTCAGGGCTGTCCGGAAAAGACATCCACCCCTATGGGAGAATCGCCATTCTCGCCGACATCTTCGATGCCCTCACATCGGATCGTCCCTACAAGAAGGCCATACCTTTTGATGACGCGGTGGAGATAATAAAAGACGGTCGCTGCACTTTTTTTGATCCGGAACTGCTGGATATCTTTCTTGGCAATCTTGAATTATTCAAGAAAATCAAGGAAGATTTTTGCGATATCTTCGAAGGTGATATCCGCTAGGTCACGCCACAGCGCCATCCGGAGTGAAGCGCGGCCAAGCAGTTTCAACTCAACTGAGAAGGACGGCCACGACATGTTTCCCTATTGCTGTAAATGCGTAAATACTGAACGCCGGGATCAGAACGGGCGCTCCATGGAGCGCCCGTAACCGTAGCGGGAAATTCACTTTATAACCACTGACGCCTCACGGCTCAGATAAATTCAGGCTGCCTCGGATGTCCAGTCCAGCTCACCTTCACCGAACATGCCTTCTACATCCAGCAGGATGATCAACCTGTCCCCGACCCGCCCGATACCGCTGAAGCATTCACCCCCAGCGTTTTTGACCGCATCCGGAGTTGGGCATACCTTGTCTCCCTCAAGTTTGATAACATGGGAAACCTGATCCACTATCAGTCCGATGGTAGTGCCGGCAATGTCCACCACAACGATACGGCGGGCATCGGCGTTACCCTCGCAATCATCCGGGAGATTAAACCGTTTGCGAAAATCAATAACCGGTATGACCCTGCCGCGCAGATTGATTACACCCTCCGCGTAATCCGGAGCATTGGGAATCTTTGTAATATCCATCATGCGGATAATCTCCTGCACTTTCAGGATGTCCACGCAATACTCTTCGGAACCTACCATAAAACCGACCATATGGTGGATTTCTTCAACACCTGTCCGGATAGTCTTCATGACGGCCTCCTGCCACAATATATTTGTCTTTAAATATCGGTAAAACCCATTTTTTCTTGAGTGATTTTTCCAGGCCGGACGGCAAGCTCAATGGCGGAGAAACGACATACTCATCAATCTTTTGTAACTATTCAGAATAATTTCACAGCAGACCACAACTTGCTGTTCCTCAATTTTTCCTCACCCGGTCTTATGCCACCCTCTTCCACTGGGAAAGGATTCGTGTTTTCCCTCGCCCTCTGGGGATTCACTATAAAGAGCGCAGGAAGTCCTCGGGCCTCCTGAACTGACCCGAGACGAATGAAGGTAATATATCAAGAGGTTTTCCCTGGTTTATATATATGCAGCGCAGGCCCTTTATCTCCGACGCCCGTTCCAGATTAGACAGGGTGTCTTCAACAAAACAGGTATCTTCCGGCTCAGCGCCCATAAGCTCCAGAACAGCCCTGAGCGGCTTTGTACTTTCCGCCTTTTTCACGAAGCCAACCTGATCGAGTCCCAATATCGCATTCGGCTCAAAGTATGGCAATATGCCTAATTTCTCAAGCGCCGGCGTTCCGAAGCTTTCCATACAGCATTGTGACAGAATGCCGTGCCTTACGCGCCCCCTGATTTCACGAAAGGCGTCAATCAAATCCGTCGTATCACCGAAAACATCGGGGCAATGTTCCATGAGCAGCTCGAAAAGTCTGGAGTAATGTCTATTGAACAGACGAAGCCTTGTTTCTTCCAAATCAAGACCGTAATGAATCATCACCGGAATGAATGCGCCGTAGCAGTCGTGATGTGTCTTATAGCATTCGCCCACAAGATACTGAGCCTCTTCCGGAGATAACATCGGAAAAAATTCCAGGGCAAGCTCCACATGGGCATCGTTACACAGATAATAATATTCCTCGGTCACACGGGAAAACGGATATAAGACATTGCCTATGTCCCAAATGATGTTTGTAGTGTTATTCATAATCTGATAAAGCAATCCTCCTTGTCACTGTTGCATCTCACAAGGTCAGATCAACCTGTTGCAGTGTCCCGGCGGTACCGTTTTCCGCCAGATAAACACCGCTCGACCTGACCGTCCCCATAGAATCATTGCCGCCGGTTTTCAGTTCAAAAACCGTGGAAACATTTCCCAGATACAACGCGCCGACACCTCTGGCCTTCAATCCGGTCAGGACATCGTTTCCCTGTTCGTCCCTGCTGAACACCTGTAGCTGACGGAATACCTCGTCATCGTCGTCAATCCAGCCATTGCCGTCCTGGTCATAGGCGGACAGATCCGCAAAACCATTACCGCTGCGAGCCCCGAACAGTTCACCGCCATTATTAATCACACCGTCGCCATTCCTGTCCAGGGCAAGAAACCCGCTTTTACCTTTCGTGAAGGAGACCATCTCCGCGACACCATCCGTGTCGATATCAAAGCTGAACTTCGCATCGGTAAGCTGGGCCGCTGCGCCGTCAAAGTTGATCACCAGCGGATCCTGCTGCTGGATTGCCGCATCTCCCATGCGCACACTGACACTCTTTTCGGAAAGAAACAGACGATCCATTGACAACTGTAGATTAAATTCGATTTGGCGGCCATCAGTGGTCCGGATCATGCCACGAGCGGAAAATTGCGTACTCTCTGCTTCTAGAGAGGTTTCCCGGTAATCATATTCCAGGCCGAATCCCGCCTGTTGAGCCGTTTGTGTTTGCGTTTGGTTGACAGATTGGACCTGGCTGGCGGCCTGACTCAGCGCAGCGGCCTTTTGAGGGTCCGAGTCGTCACTTGCCGGCAGGTAGGAAGTTATTTTTATCTTTTTTCCGGTCAGCAACTCGGCCAGCATGCGAACGATCATTAAAACAGGATCACTTTCCCCGCTGTCTTCCTTCGACTTTGCGGCGGAGACGCGCGAGTTTTCCCGGTCCGGGTTCAGGGTCGCCGATTGCGCCCCTGGCGACAAATTCACTCTGTCCTGAAGCCGCCGCGGCTCTGGGGAATTACCTTCAAAATCGGGCCGCCTGCCGCCCACCCAGACCTTGAGCGATTCGGATTCGCGCTGCTCTTTCAGGGATACGTGCTGACTGTTCAGAAGGATACTGGAGTTCTGAATTCGCATGACGGCCTCCTTCCGGAGTTTAAACGTCGATACTTGCTTATATCGGCATTTTCATTGAGAACTTTAATGGATACGAATCGGGCCGGCAAATGAATTGAAAAGCAGGTCGTCGTTATCCAGATACTGTAGAATTGCGTATGCCCCGTTTCCGAAGTTCTGATTGCCGAAGATAGTCTGGTGGACTGTCTTGCCCGAATTCCAGTCAAGACCGAGGACCTCCCAACCGTATTTCGGCCTGTATCCGTTTATGAGGGCCATGTTGCCCGACTGGCTGTGAACCGGAACCATGCTGGTCGACGAGACATCCGACCGCGTCCATACGGAAGTCCATTCGTGGGATGTGGAGTTCCATTGAAAGCGCTCAGCTCCATAGGAGGTTGGATATGCCGGGCCCATGAGCGCCACTGCCAGGATCTTGTTCGCGCTCTGGATGTCACTGCTCACACTCTGAGGAATGTTGTTCACGACAAAGGCGCCATATTTATAGACGACTACAGACTGCTCCGACTGTATCCACTCCGGAAGGGGTGAAAGGCCGCATGTTACCTGTATCTGCCCCGCGACACGCCGTGAGGCCGTACCCGGTATCTGTACGAATCCGGCGGGGATGCTGTCGCGCCAGAAGGCTACCAGCTTCATCTGCTTGGCGCCGTCGGTTATGACCACAAGCCTGTCGGGGTCGCTGCCGAAGCCCATGAGCGTCGGGGTGGAGCCGGCGCCGTTGCCGAACTTGATGATGGGGGGAAGCTGGGCGCCGGAGGAGTCGTATGGGCTGGACCACGCGCCGTCACTTTCCTTGTCGGAGATCTTCGTGCCGGTCCAGACCAGCTTGCGCATTACGCCGGCGCCGCCGGTGGAGCTTCCGCTTGCCACATAGATGCCGTTTTTGTCGTCTACCGCAATGGAATTGCTCACATACTCGGTATCCGCAAAGCGGTAGAAGGTTTTGGAGGCCGGATTGAGATTTCTGTCGATGACCGCCACTCCATTGCTGAAGGTG
This sequence comes from uncultured Geobacter sp., assembly GCA_964517595.1. GTDB lineage: Bacteria > Desulfobacterota > Desulfuromonadia > Geobacterales > Geobacteraceae > RPRC01. The sequence continues at coordinate 11,121 of CAZFCG010000037.1, forward strand.
ACGATAAGACGCCCGCCATAGGTCATGGAAAGACCAAAGAGCCGCGTGCCGGGCGGAGGAGCGGGGTTGGTTCCCTGGATTGCGGTAACCATATTGTCCATCTTGTAGCGGACGGCAATACCCGCGGAAGGGTTGGCCGGTTCTTTCAAGGCAAGTCCGTAGAGCGTGTCGCCATAATTGGCGTAGAGCACATTATCCCTGTCGACCAGCACGTACACCCCGTTCCCGAAGCGGCTGCCGTAATTTGCGCCGAAAAGATTTTTCAGGTAGGTATCCATCGAGGTTGTATCCATTCCCACTGCGGTCGACATACCGAAGGCGCGAAAATTTGAATCCGGAATTGCCGGCAAAACATTGCCTGTCGCATCAGCGAGGGCCTCGAATTTCGCCACACGGGTCCATTGCCCGGCGCTCTTCTGAACGTAGCTGACGCGGTCCGTGCCCACTTGCCACATGTAGTCCTGATTCGTGGAGGCAAGGGTTATGATATTTATGGGACCGCCATAGCAGACGGGTTTCGTGGACGCATCCACAGTGAAAATATTGCGGGGAGGTCCATAGGGAGTTGAGTCGCTCTGGGAAGAATCGAAATGGGTGATGGCATAAAGGGAAGATGCCAGATAGGGATTGACGGATGGCTTGTTGCTGACCGGATTGCCCTCATCCGACGAACAGGCAACCAGCACAGACAGCATGACAGCACAAATCGAAATCCGATTCACTGAAGTCTTCAAAACCGAAGCTGCCGTTTCTTTCATTTTGTCTGCCTCCTTGTGTGGTTAAAATTGCGGTCTTTTTGATTCAGCCACATCAGTTTCACAACTCCTTGACAATCAGCTCCTCCGGTCTTTTTCTGCTCGAGACCCGCTCGGTCCCCTTCGGACGGCCGACGGCGAGCACCGCCATCAACTCCAGGTTATCCGGGACGCCCAGAAGCCCGCTGACCGCTGGGGCGTTTTTCAGAATCTCCCCCAGCCAGACAGCGCCTAGCCCCATGGCATGGGCCGCCAGCAGCATGTTCTGCAGGCAGGCGCCTATGGCCTGGTGGTCCTTTGCTTCATGGTACATGGAGGTTCGATCCAGAAAGACCGCAATGGCCACGGACGCCGCCTCCAGTATACCGCCGTAGCTCGTCAACCGGGCCAGCCCGATCTTTACCTCCGGATCGCGGACGACAACAAACCGCCAAGGCTGATTGTTCAGACCCGATGGCGCCCATGACCCGGCTTTCACCATCTCCAGCGCTTCATCCTTCGTCACCCCTTCACCGGTAAATTCCCTGACGCTCCTCCGCGTGTAAATCCCTTCCAGAATATCCATGGAATCCCCTTTCCGCCTTGTCCGGACGCAAAAGACCGCGCCTTGCAAAGGCCGATTTGCATGCTAGTATACTGTATACTCAACGTTTTCCCAGGAATGCGCAAAAGCCGACCGGAAAGCCGCCCATGAAAACAGCCCTCGTCTTCCCACCCTTCTTCCTCCAGTCCCTCTACAATCTCCCCCCCCTGGGACTGATCAACCTCGGTACGGCGCTCCGTGAGGCCGGACACGAGGCGGCCCTTGTGGATCTCGTTCTCGCCATCCGCACAAAGTGTCTTTCCATGGGGCCATCCATCTACGAAGACGCCGCCCGCCTGATCCTCATGGAGGAACCGCACATGGCGGCCTTTTCCGCCCAGTGCGCCACCATGCCGGGTATCATCCGCATCGCCTCGATCCTCAAGGAAAAGAGCCCCGGCATCCGCATAGTTTTAGGGGGGCACGACGTCTCCTTCACCGACGAGCGCCTGCTGGAGCGCTTCACCTGCGTCGACGCCATCGTGCGGGGTGAAGGGGAGACAACCTTCTTCCAACTGGCGGCCGCCTACGCCCGGGGTGGCGACGAAGCCGGAATCGACGGGGTCACATGGCGGCGGGAAGGAAAAGTTACCCGCAACCGGGACAGGGAGCTTATTGCCGATCTGGACTCCCTCCCCCTCCCCGACTATTCTCTCGCGCCGGAACTGGAGATGTACCGCGGGGCCTGCGACATCCCCCGCACCATCGCCATACTGGAGGCGGGGCGCGGCTGCCCGCACCGCTGCGTCTACTGTTCGGAGTCGGTCATGTGGCGGCGGCGATCCCGGACCTTTTCCGTAGAGCGCCTAGTGCGGGAAATGCGGCTCCTGCGGGATGACCATGGCGCGCAGTGCTTTCTGCTGGCATATGACCAGTTCACCGTCGACCGCGCCTATGTGGAGAGGTTCTGCCATGGGGTTATGGAGGCGGGATTGAACACCACCCCCTGGTACTGCATCTCCCGCCTCGACTCGGTAGATCGGCCGCTCCTGCATCTCATGCGGGAGGCGGGATGCGAATCCATGTGCTACGGTATCGATTCCGGGTCGGAAAAGACCCTTGCCTTTATCGGCAAGGACATCGACGAAGGCATCCTCCACCAGAGGGTGCGGGAGACCACCGAAGAAGGGATGACGCCAACCCTTAGCTTTGTCGTCGGATTCCCGGAGGAGGAACGGGAAGACGTGGACAAGACCCTGCTCCTCGCGCTGCGCGCCGGGGTCCAGGGAAACAGCAACACCCTGATCCAGATGCCCACGGTCCTCCCCGGGACGGAACTCCACCGGCGTTACAGCGGCCGACTGGCTCGCAGCGCCGACACCTACTTTTCCCTGGGGCTTGAATTCGACAACGGCAAGCGCCTGGAAGGGGACATCCGCCTTATCGAATCGGACCCCTTCATCTTCAGCGCCTTCCACAACCTGCCATGCGCCGGAGCGCCGGCCGAGGAACTGGAGATCATCACTGCCTCGTTTCCCCTGGTCGTGAATCTCTTTCCCAGGTCGTTCCTCCTTCTGACTATTCACCTCCACGCGTCAGTCAGCGGGCTCTTCTCCGATTTTCTGCGTTTTGTCGCCCGGATGGAGGAACGGGAAGGATATCTTCTCACTCCCGATGACTGCCGGCGGCATATGCCCGGTTTCGCCCAAATGAGGCTTGGCGCGGCCCCTGAGTCATGGGCTTCGCATCTCCCGGAAATGGTTCTCTATGAATCCACGGTTATGGAAGCGGCGAGCGCTAACAACGGCCGCATCCAGCCCACGCCGTCTGTTCCGGATTGGGAGGAATGCCCTCCCATGTGGAATCCCTCCGCGATAGTACGGGTATTCCGCTATAATCTTCCAGCAATTACAGTGGACGTGCGCGAGGGTCTGTTCTGTGAGTGGTACGGCGAAGAGCGGACGATCCTCGTATTCGTCCCGCGAGACAAGGGTGTTGACGTGACGGAGATCAATGAATTCGGCCTTAACCTGATGCAACTGAGCGACGGTTCCTCTTCCACGGAGGAAATAACACGGGAACTCTACAGCCGCTTCGGCGCCGGGCTGGACCCCGAGGTCTTCCGCGGCCAATGCCGCGAGGCGGTCAGCGCCCTTGGGGAAATGGCGCTGCTGCAACCGGCTGTTCCCTTCCCGGACTCGAGAAAGGAGGTGATCACATGCTGAAGATCAAAAAAGTCGAGAGCAAATCCCTGTCCACCGCCGCCTGTCACGGCCCTTCCTGCCATGCGCCGTCATGCCACGCGCCCGTCTGCCACGCACCGGCATGTCATGCCCCGGCATGTCACGCGCCCGCATAAGCCATTGACTCTGAAATGAATGAGCGAGGGGCGGGCCGCCGTATCCGGTTCGCCCTTTTTTTTCTTGCATCATCAGGCGGTGAATGCTAACCCGATAGCCAGGTTTTATGCCGGATACAGCATTTATCACGCGAACACGCGAAGAAATTCGAACAGAAGCTGAACAAGGTCATTCCAGCGATCAGGTGAATGGCCCTCATCCGGCACGTTTTTGATTTTCCTTCGCGTCCTTTGCGGCTTTGCGTGAGACAGCCTTTTCAGGTTATTTTTTCTCCAGGAGGAAAGAACGCCCGACCATGAACAGCAACGCATCTTACCCGGTTATCGACTCCCACGTGGATCTCCTCTTCGACCTGATACGCCATCACCCCCAGACGAACCTTGCCGACCTGCCGCCCGATGCCTTGGTCACACTGCCCGGTCTGAATTCCGGAGGGGTGCGCGTCATTGTATCCGCCTATTACTGCGAGGATGCCCACAACGGCCCCGCAAAGGCGGCGGATAACCTGCGCTCCCTGCTGGATTACGCGGACAGGCGGCTCGAAGGATTGCGGACCATCCGCGACGAGGAAGCGCTGCGCGCCTGTTTCGCGGGCACGGGAAGCCCCGGCGCCCTGCCGCTCCTGGAAAATGCCGACGCGTTGCTGGAGTTCCCCGCCGAGATCCTGAAGAAGAGGGGATTCAGGCTGGTCGGGCTGACCCATGTGGGGAAAAACAGGATCGGCGACGGAAACCGTGTCAAGGACCCGGAGGGGCTCACCCCGGAAGGCCTGAAACTGATAAGAGAACTGGATGGTCTCGGATTCGCCATTGACACCGCCCACCTCTCGCCCCCCTGTTTTGTCCAGGTGGCGGACATGTTTTCCGGTCACCTCCTGTCCACCCACACGGGCTTTCGCGCCTTTTGCGATACGCCCCGCAATCTGGACGAGGAGCAGATCAGAACCATCCTTTCCCGAGGGGGAGTCATCGGACTCGCCGCGTATCCGGGCATGCTCTCCGGGGACGGACGGGCGGATATCCACGAAATCTTCAGGCAGATTGACTGGTTCGTACAGAAGTTCGGTCCGGAAGGGATAGGGCTCGGAACGGATTTCGGCGGCTACGACGGCGTGTGCGAAGGGTTCGTGGACCACACCAGTATTCCGGAGCTGGCGGGGATGCTTGAAGAAGCGGGTTATCCGGAAACCAGCCGGTCTGCCATTCTCGGAGAAAACTGGCTCAGGCTATTTTCCCGGATACTGGCGCAATGACAGGCATTATTCCGAGAATCAATGCGTTCCATGCCTGCCGCTCCCGAGCCTCCCGGGCATTCCTCAGATAATCCCGTGCAGTGGTCCGCCGGGCCTCCCAAGGTCGTCCACCCTCCTCTCAATCAGCGGATCGTCTTCCAGGGGCGGCGCATGATGCGGCTTGCGGCGGGCGTCTATCACCAGAGGCCCGCGGCATCCCCAGTGCTTGTTATGCTGAAAGGCGCCGACGCCATACAGGTCAGCCGCGGGATTGGAACGGGTAAAGGTAACCCACAGGAAGTTTTCCAGACAGCGGGCGGTGAAATCGCTGTCATCCACCACCACCAGGAGGGGAAAGCGGGAAACTGCGCCGGTTTCGCCAAGGAAGGCGCAGAACGCGCCCATGTCGGCAGCGACGCATTCCCGGTACACGCAGGCAGGCCCGCGGACCGCCATCGCCCCCGGCAAGCAAACGCGCGGTTCGGAGAATCCGTCCGGCAGGAGCAGATCACCAGGGATCTCAAGCGGCAGGGAGCGGATGGGCGGACCGGCCGCGGCCATGACCACCTTCGAACCTTCATTAAGGCCGGCGCCCGTGTAGTCCAGGGTGTCGATGGTGGTGCAGGTCTGGAAATGCAGGTCCCTCCGCCAGTCGACCCTCTCCAGAAAATGGCGCATGAAAGCAGGGATATCACCGGCATCCAGAGACGGGTCGTCCTCCCCGGCGGCCACGAGAAGATACTTGGAGAGGGATAGCTGGCCCTGTCCAAGGAGGGCATTGGCCAGGGTCAACAATTCCATGGGCCGCCTTTCGCGGCTGTACGGCGCGTAACGTTCGCTCCCGACCGCCAGCAGCAGGGCGTGGACCCCGGCGGCATCCACCGCATGCACGCTCTTTATTCCAGGGATCACCGACGGCAACAGGGGACCTGTCAGCTCGTGGATGAAGGCCCCGAACACCGAGTCCTCCTGGGGCGGCCTGCCGACGGTAGTGAAGGGCCAGATGGCGCCATGGCGATGGAAGACGTTCTCCACCCTGATGACCGGAAACTCGTGGCTGAGGCTGTAATAGCCGATGTGGTCGCCGAACGGGCCCTCCGGCAGGGTGCGCCCCGGCTCGATATGACCCGTGATGCAGAAATCCGCTTCGGCAGGCGCCGGAAGCATGCCGGGACGCTGTATCATGGGGATGCGCCTGCCGCCCAGAAGCCCGGCAAAGGCTATCTCGGGCATTCCCTCCGGCAATGGCATCACCGCGGCCACCGTAAGGGCCGGAGGCCCCCCCACGAAGATGTTCACCCGCAACGGCTTTTTGCGCCGGATCGCCTCGGCATGGTGGGCCGCGATCCCCCGGTGCAACTGGTAATGGATGCCCACTTCCCGGTCCTGAAGGTAACTCCCGCCCGATATCTGAACCCGGTACATCCCCAGGTTGGAACGCCGCCACCCCGGGCTCTCCGGGCTTTCCGTGTAGACCTGGGGAAGGGTAATGAACGCTCCGCCGTCGCCGGGCCACGACTTGAGGCGGGGAAGACTGCCGATATCGGTCCTGTTTGCCAGCACGGGACCGGCCTTGACCATCCGTGGAAAGAGATGAGGGAGGCGACCCAGCAGACCAAGGGCGCCAAGGGGGTCCTGCAGCAACACAACGGGATCCCTTTTCAGAGCGGCTATCTTTTCCACCCTCCGCAGGCTGTCCCGAAAAAGGAATCGCATCCTGTCCATGGTGGCGAAAAGGTTCCCCACCATGGGGAAGCGGCATCCCTTGACCCTGGTGAACAGGAGCGCCGGCCCTCCGGCCCGGTAGACGCGCCGCTGCACGGCCCCAATCTCCAGACATGGATCCAGTTCCCGCTCAATGCGAATCAGGTCGCCATGGCGTTCCAGGTCCCTGACACACTCCTGAAGATTGCGATACCCCACCCTTGAACCTCTCCCTTGCCCGCCCGGAATTTTAGAACACCGTTATTGCGGTTTTCATGAAGATATGGTATGTGTAATCGATTTTTAAGGCGTCCCCGGGGCCAAGTCAACATTTTTATTGCGCAAGACCGGCTGTTGACTGAGTGGTTCGAGACGCGCCATGCATGCTTTTTAATGACATTACCCCAACAACGGTCCTGGTGTGAATCATTGATCAAAGGAGAACACATAATGAAGAAGAACGGCGTTCTGTTGTTCCTGTTTCTTTTCCTGGCCACCCCTTCCCTTTCTTCGGCGGCGGTGAAGATCGGCGTAATCAATTCCATGACGGGCCCGGAAGCGCCCATCGGAGAAAACCTGACCAACGGCATCAAGCTCGCTCAGGAAGACCTGAAAAAGAAGGGTATCTCCGTGGATCTGAAGTGGGAAGACGATACGGGCAAGCCGCAGATCGCCATGAGCGCCATGGAAAAGCTGGCTACCCGCGACCGGGTCGCGGGAGTGGTCGGCCCTTACACCTCAGCCTGCGCCAATGCGGTGTCCAAACTGGCTGGAAAGTACAAGGTCCCCCTGCTGGTGCCTGCCGCGGCCAAGGAAGAGATCACCCGCCAGGGAAACAAATGGGTCTACAGGCTGAATGCTCCGGCCGAAGTCTACGCATCGGTCCTCATAGACGCCATGCTTGCGCTGGGAAAACCCAGGACCATCGCGTTCATCTACGAGAATACCGACTTCGGCGCCTCAACCAGCAAAACGGCCAAGGCATATGCGGCGCGCAAAGGGATAAAGGTAGTGGCGGACGAATCGTACTCCAAGGGTTCCCCCGACTACCGCTCCACCCTCACCAAGATCAAATCGAAAAACCCCGATCTGGTGTTTATGGTTTCATACGTGGCTGACGCCATTCTCATCATGAGGCAGTCCAGGGAAATCAGGCTCCAGCCAAAGGCGTTCCTGGGGGGAGGAGCTGGCTTCACCACCGCTGAATTCGCAAGGGAAAAGGTCATTTCCGGAAACGTCTTCTCATCGACCCAATGGACTGACGACGTCAACTGGCCCGGCGCGGCCGATTTCGGGCGGCGCTACAAGGCAAGGTTCCGCAAAGAGCCCACCTACCATGCGGCCTGCGCCTACGCGGCAATGATGATTATGGCTGAAACGGCGACGAAGAACGGGGGAGATCGGGAAAAGACGCGCGCGGGCTTGAAGAGCGGAGTCTGGAACGGCATTATGGGGCAGGTCCGTTTCGCCGACTACGCCGGATTCACCAATCAGAACAACCATCAGATGCTTGTCCAGCAGTTGCAGAACGGCAGATACGAGACCGTTTTTCCAGCCAGGTTCGCCACCAGGAAACCGGTATACCCCTTTCCCAGGTGGAAATAGAAGGGTCCTTGCTGGAATTGGAATCCGGTAACGGCTTATCAGGAATTCCCTGATGGCCATTTAACCGGATGGGCGGTCTTACCCAACTCGCGCCGGAGAATCATTCATGGACAGTTCTTCACTTCAGCCGTTGCTCCTCTTTCTCCAGTCCCTCATCAGCGGCATCCTCGTGGGCGGGGTGTACGCGCTCATCGGCATCGGCCTGACCATCATCTTCGGGGTGATGAGGATCATCAACTTCGCCCACGGCGACATCATGATGATCGGGATGTATCTGACCTACAATCTGTTTACACTGGCCGGGATTGACCCCTTTCTCTCCATTGTGGTGTGCATCCCGCTGATGTTCCTTTTCGGAGGTCTTCTGCAGAAGGTATTTATCAACAGGGTGCTCAACGCCCTTCCCCAGAACCAGATACTCCTTACCATAGGACTGGGACTGATCATGAGCAACACCATGATGCTCATCTATACCTCGGACTACAAGATCCTGACAACGGAATACTCCTCCGGGAGCTTCTCTCTCATGGGCCTTTCCATATCCCAGCCGCTGGCCATTTCCTTTGTCATAACAGCCGTCATCACAGCCCTTCTCTACTGGTTTCTGATGAAGACGGACATGGGGCAGGCCATCCGGGCAACGGCACAGGACCGCCAGGCGGCGCAGCTCATGGGAATCAACGTCAAGCGCATGTCCATCATCGCCTTCGGCCTCGGGGCGGCTCTGGCCGGGACGGCCGGCGCCCTCATAGCCCCCACCTACTATATCTTTCCCCAGATAGGGAGTTCCTTCACCCTCAAGGCCTTTGTAATCACCGTACTGGGAGGCATGGGAAGCGTAATCGGCGCGACACTGGGCGGGATCCTCATAGGGATCGCCGAATCTCTGGGCGCGGTGTATATCTCGTCAGGATGGAAAGAGGTGCTCGTTTATGTGATATTCCTCCTGGCGCTCCTCTTCAAGCCCTCGGGACTGCTGGGCAAATCACGGATGTAACGGGCAAGGAACCATGAGCATAATCACCGAGATCATCGAGACATTGAAAAAGACCCCACCGGCGCGGCTCCTGACCTTTCTCGCCCTGACCGGCGCACTCTTCATCTTCCCCCAGGTAGTGGACAGCCCCTACGCCCTCCATATCATGATCCTCGTCTTTCTCAGCGTGATCATGGGTGGAAGCTGGAATATCCTCGGAGGATACACCGGACAATATTCGGTCGGCCATGCGGCATACTTCGGCTCCGGCGCCTACGCGACCATGATGCTGATGCAGTTCAGGGAGATACCGCCATGGTTCGGGATGCTCGCCGGAGTCGCCGCCGCCATCGCCGCCGGGCTCATCATCGGCAGCATCTGTTTCCGGTTGAGGGGCCCCTACTTCGTGCTGGCCTCCATCGCCGCCACGGAGATCATGCGCCTCTCGGCGCTCAATCTGAAAGACCTGACCAACGGCGCCGAAGGTATCCTGGCAACGGAAATCCCTCCTCTCAGCATCGGTTCCGCACTGATAACCGACTTCTCCACAAAGGCGCCCTTCTACTATATCGGTCTGGTTTTCGCGCTGGCTATCATCGGCGTTACCTGGCTGGTACAGCATTCCAAGCTCGGCTACTGTTTCCAGGCCATCCGTGAAGACCAGGACGCCTCCCATTCACTGGGTATCAATCCAGGCATGTACAAACAGCTTTCCCTGACCATCTCGGCGGCGTTCACTTCCCTGGCGGGAAGTTTCTATGCGGTCTATATAGGCTTCATAGACCCTACGACCGTGCTTTCCCTGGACATGTCGGTGCAGATCGTCCTCATCTGCATCATCGTGGGAATCGGCACGATCTTCGGCCCGGTGGTGGGCGCCCTGGTGCTGGTACCGCTTTCAGAGGCGCTGCGGAGCAATCTCATCACCCAGACCCTGATAAGCGCCGGGCTGGTGAGTGAAGAATCGCCGGTCGGCCAGTTCCTCAAAGAGAATCTCGCCCATGCCCATGTCCTGATCTACGGTATACTTGTTGTGGTTGTAATCCTGTTCATGCCGGAAGGCGTCCTCGGTTTCCTGCGGAAACGCCTGGCGGAAAGGAGAAGCAAAACGGCATGAACACGATCCTGGAACTCAGGCATGTCAGCAAATTTTTCGGAGGCCTCGCCGCCAATTCCGACATCTCCTTCGCCCTGGAAAAAGGGATGATAAAAGGACTCATCGGCCCCAACGGCGCGGGCAAGACCACCCTGTTCAACTGCATGACCGGATATTATCCGCCCTCCCGCGGCGAGATCCTCTTCAAGGGGACCTCCATTACCGGCCTGAGGCCTGATCGGGTATGTCGCCTGGGAATGGCCAGGACCTGGCAGAAGGTCAGGCCGCTGGTAAAGATGACAGTACTGGACAACGTGATGGTGGGCGCCCTGTGCCGGGTAAACTCACTTGTCAAGGCTCGGGAGATAGCCATGGAGCAATTGGAGGTGGTCGGAATGGCAGGCAAGGCCCGCGTCATTGCAGGCGGACTCCCCATCGGTGAAAGGAAGAAGCTGGAAGTGGCGAGGGTGCTTGCGACAAAGCCGGAACTGTTGCTGCTGGATGAGGTCATGGGCGGCCTGAATCCAGCGGAGAGCGAAGAAATCATACGGCTCATACTGGAAATCAAATCCCGGGGCATTACCCAGATGGTTATCGAACACGACATGAAGACCATCATGCGCATTTCAGACCGGATCGTGGTGCTGAATTCAGGCGAAAAGCTCGCCGAAGGCGCGCCCGCGGAGATCGTCGCCAACCAGGAGGTTGTTGACGCATACCTGGGGGAAAGCAATGCTTGAGGTGGTGAATCTGAACTTCAGCTATGACGACCTGAAGGTTCTCTGGGACGTGAACCTGGAGGTCAGAGAGGGTGAGATTGTCACTGTGCTGGGGAGCAACGGCGCGGGAAAATCAACCACACTGAAAAATATTTCCAGGCTCGTGGCGCCCGATTCCGGAACCATATCCTACAAGGGCAGGGACCTGACCTGGATGGCGCCTCACGAAGTGGTGGAGATGGGCATTGTCCAGGTACCCGAGGGAAGAAGGATATTTCCCGAGATGACCGTTCTGGAGAATCTCAGGATGGGGTCTTACACGAAGACCTCGCGACCTGACCGGAAAAAGAACATGGAGCGGGTCTTTTCCCTGTTCCCGCGCCTGGAGGAACGTCGGAAGCAACTGGGAGGCACCATGTCCGGCGGAGAGCAGCAGATGCTGGCCATTGCCCGCGGACTCATGGCGAATCCGGGGCTGTTGCTGCTGGATGAGCCATCACTGGGACTGGCGCCGCTGCTGGTGAAGAATATATTCGATATTATCCGGGAGATTAACCGTCAGGGAGTCACCATCCTCCTGGTAGAACAGAACGTCTACCAGTCTCTGCGCATCGCCCATCGTGGCTACGTGCTGGAAACGGGGAAGGTTGCGCTTACCGGCAGCGGTCCGGAACTGCTGGATAACGAACATGTAAAAAAGGCGTTTCTCGGGATGTGAGCCATTGGAGGCCGCCATGACTACAGTATCTCAGTGGATGAAAAAACCCATAACGGTTGAAGACGAATCCTCCATAATGGAGGCAATGCACATCATGAAGGAAGAGCGCATCCCGTACCTTCCGGTGATGTGTCGGGGCAAGCTCATCGGCCTGCTCACGGAAACATCCATCAGCAGATCAACGCCGGGCAAGGCCACTTCGCTGGACACCTGGGAGCTCCATTATCTACTTTCAAAAATACCGGTCAGGGAAGCGATGATCCGCACTCCCTATACGGTACAGCCGGAAACCGACGTCCGCGAGGCGGCCCGGTTCCTCCACGATAGGCGAGCCTCCTGCCTCTGCGTGGTAACCGGCGCCGGTGAACTGGTCGGTATTCTCACGGTTACCGACGTCCTGGAGGCCCTTCTTTCCCTCTGCGGGAATGGTTGACCGGACAGTGATATTCACAGCCCGCCTCCGGTTTTGCTCCGCGCGACCATGAAGACATAATAGACCAGAAGCAGAGGCATGGTGGCGACGCTGATTCCGAAGTTCCCCTTGTACAGATGGTAGGTCCCGAATCCCACCAGCAGCAGAATAACCGCTATCTGTATGATTGCCCCCGTTTTTTTCACTTTATCACCCCCGTTCAAATTACGCGCAACAGCCGCCACCAAAGAAAAGGGGCGGGTAATTCCCGCCCCCTGGATTCATTCATGGCCACTTTCCTTGCCTGGCCCGCCCGGTTTTCGTCAACCTTTCCCAGGCCTGCCGCCCCCCCCCTCATCCGGCCTTCGGCCACCTTCTCCCTCAAGGGAGAAGGGTCTTGCGGGAGATCATTTTCCCCGCTGTCTACCTGCCAAAGGGGGACATGTCCCGAAGCCTCTGGATGATGGGGGGAAGCTCTCTTATGATGGTGTCAAGATCGGCGTCCGTAGTAAAGCGGGACAGGGAAAACCTGATGGAACCATGGGCGCAGGTAAACGGAACGCCCATTGCGCGGAGCACGTGGGAGGGCTCCAGTGAACCCGATGTGCAGGCGCTGCCGGACGACGCGCAGATCCCTTTCTCGCTCAGCAACAGCAGTATCGCCTCTCCTTCCACAAACTCGAAAGCCACGGAACTGGTATTGGGAAGCCTCCGCGCCGCGCCTCCGTTCACCCTCACTTTGGGAATCTGGCGGAGAATCTCTCCCTCCAGTCGGTCACGCATGCCCTTGACCCGGGTGTTTTCCTCGTCCAGGTGGCACGCCGCCAACTGGCAGGCCTTGCCAAGCGCGATGATGCCTGCCGTGTTCTCGGTTCCCGCTCTTCGGCTTCTCTCCTGGTGACCGCCAACGAGGAAAGGACGGAACGGCGTCCCTTTGCGCACGTACAATGCGCCGATCCCTTTGGGAGCATGGAGCTTGTGGCCCGACAGCGCCAGCATGTCTATGGTCGAAGAGGCCATGTCAAGGGGTATCTTGCCGACGGCCTGAACTGCGTCAGTATGGAAAACAGCGCCCTTGTCCTTGACAATGGCGCCGATTTCCTCGATGGGAAAGACCACCCCGGTCTCGTTGTTGGCGTACATGATCGAGACCACGGCGGTATCTTCGTCCACGGCCCTCTTCAGCTCTTCGAGATCAAGCCTCCCTTCACCGTCAACGGAAAGTTCCGTAATGCGGTACCCCTTCTTGGAAAGGTTGCGGCAGAGGGTCAGGACAGCGGGATGCTCGACCCTTGTGGTGATGATGTGCCTGCGCTCGGGAGAGGTCTCCAGAGCCGAGCGGATTGCCGCATTATCGCCCTCCGTGCCGCAGGAGGTGAAGACTATCTCCTCCGGCAAAGCCCCGAGAAGTTCCGCCGTCCGCATTCTGGCCTCGTCAACCTTCTTCTGGACCTGGCCGCCGAAGAAGTGCATTGAGCTCGGGTTTCCGTACAGTTCGCAAAAATATGGGCGCATCTCCTCGAAGACCGCCTCATCCACCTTGGTGGTCGCGTTGTTGTCAGCATAGATCTCCTTCACCCCTCTACCTCCTCGACACGTATATCGTCGGCAACGGACTCACGCAGTTTCTGCTCTACGAACTTCGCAGTCTGGCCCGAGGAAACACAACCGGCACACGCCTTGCGGAAGGCGATCTGAACCGTGCTTCCAGCGATGTCTATGAGCTCCAGGTCTCCGCCGTCAGCCCACAACAGGGGCCGGATGTCATTCTCCAGGACCTCCTGGATGAGCTGCATCTTGCGCAGGTTGGAAAGTTTTGCCGGCTTCTTGCGCTCTTCCCGGGGCTTGCCGCCCATTACCTCGGCAATCAATTCATTGATGCGGGGGAGGCAGCCTCCGCAACCACCGCCCGCCTTGGTGAAGTGTGTCACCTGCTCGGCGGTATGCAAATCGTTCTCACGAATCACCTTTTTCAGGTATTCATCGGTTATGCCGAAGCATTTACAGACGATCTCCCCTTCCATGTCGGGATGAAGGTAATCGTGACCGGGAACCGGGCCGCCACGATATTTCGCTATCGCGACCTCAAGGGCCTCCTGCCCCATCACCGAACAGTGCATCTTCTCCTCAGGCAGGCCGCCGAGAAACTCCGCAATCTCCTGGTTCGACACCTGCATGGCCTCATCAAGGGTCTTTCCCTTGATTATTTCCGTCAGGGCGGAAGAAGAAGCAATGGCGCTGGCGCATCCGAAGGTCTGGAACTTGGCGTCGACAATCCGCTCCTTGTTTTCGTCAAGCTTCAGGTAGAGCTTGAGCGCATCCCCACAGGCAAGGCTTCCCACCTCGCCGACGGCATCCGCGTCCGGTATTTCACCGACATTTCTCGGATTCAGGAAATGCTCGCGCACCTTATCCGTATAATCCCACATACAAACCTCCAAAGGGTTGTTTTTCAATATGAACGTGAGCTCCGGAAAATGGAGCTTCTGTTCCAGTTCGTCACTGATTAATCTATTGGGGGGGAAACGCACACTACCTAGTACTCTGTAACGTTTATTCTTTCGAGTCTAACCCCTCCAAACCTCCCCTTCTCAGGGGAGGCTCAAAGGCTTCCCCCCTGAGAAGGGGGGACTGAGGGGGGGTGGTTTTAAATGTTACATGGTACTACGCCAGAATAAATTGCCCGCCCGCCTCCATTATCTCGTGCAGCCTTTCCGGGGATGAAGCCTCCCCGTACAGCCGCACAACAGGTTCCGTGCCGGACTTGCGGAACAGGAGCCATCCGCCGTCATCCAGAATACACTTGACGCCGTCCATGGTTATGACATCGACGACTCTTTTTCCGGCAAACGAAGACGGCAGCGCATGGATCTTCTCCTGGAACCGCTGTTCCACCTGGGGAGACAGGGAAATATTCTCCCTCTTGGTAACGAAACGCCCGACTTCGCCATATAATCTTTCCAGCATCTCGCGCAGCGAGCAGCCCTCATGGGCCACCATCTCGGCAACCAGGAAACAGGCAAGAATTCCATCCTTTTCAGGCACATGCCCCTTGATGGACAGCCCCGCGCTTTCCTCTCCGCCAATGATGATCCTGTCCTGGCTGATTAGTTCGCCGATATACTTGAACCCCACCGGTGTCTCGAAGACCTCGATGCCATGCTTCGCGGCAACCGCATCAACCAGATGCGAAGTGGCGACGCTTCTGGCAACGCCTCCCTTCATCTTTCTGACCCGTACCAGGTAATCCAGGAGGAGCGCAAGGATATAGTTGGGTTCGATGTAGGACCCGTCGGCATCGACAATACCGAAGCGGTCGGCGTCGCCGTCGGTTGCGATTCCCAGTTTCATTTCGGGGTCATTCCTGACCAGGCCGATGAAATCCTGGATATACCGTTCGGCAGGTTCCGGAGGAAAGCCTCCAAAATAGGGATCCGGCATATTGTTCAAGACCCTTACCCGCTTGACTCGGGATAAAAGGGGTTCATCAAGATAGCCTCGGCCCGCGCCAAAAAGGGTATTGACCGCTATACCTCCTATTTTGCCAAGGGCCTCAAAATCGATTATCCCCTCAAGATCAGCCAGGTATGGCGCCTTTGCATCAATAGTAGAAACAAGTCCGTCCGAGTCCGGGGCAACCGGGATTTCGGCTTCAGTGCCGCTTATTATCCCTTCTATCCGCCGCTCAATGTCCCTTGTCGTTTCAGGAAGCGCCGGGCCTCCCCATTCGGGTGAAAATTTGATCCCGTTATAGTAATAGGGGTTGTGACTTGCCGTAAAATTGATCGCGCCGGCGGTCTTCCTCCGCAATACAGCATGGGAAATAACTGGCGTCGGGGTATCACGTTCGCACACCCAGGTCCGTATCCCCGCACCGGCAAGTATCCGCGCGGCCTCCTCCGCAAACCTCGCACCCATGAACCGGGTGTCGTAGCCCACGACAAGACCCTTGTCCGTGCCTCCACCTGCATTCACATGCCCGGCAATCGCCTGGATAACAGCCCGCATGTTGGCATAAGTGAACTCCTCAGCCAACACACCCCGCCACCCGGATGTTCCGAAAAGAATAGTTCTGGACATTACCCCTCCTTCGCAGTGTGGAATAATCCGGAAAACCGAACGTAACGTCTGAGTAACTTCAAGATAAGTGCCTGAAATACCGTTCATTGCATTTGTTGAAGTTACTCTATGACAAGACGCCGCAGCGCGGCGCGAGTTGCTATTCAGCACAAAACACCGTCAACTAAGCGTCTGTCATGCCCGAGTGCATTTGTCGGGCATCCATGTCTTTCAAATGAAAACCCTTCTGGATTCCCGATTACACCCTTGGGAATGACAGAAAATTCTATATGATGAACAGTTACAACCGAACATACAGCATAATGGATAAAGGCAAGAAACGCTATCCCGGAAATAATGAAGACCACTTTTCAGGATTGCGGATCAGAGAATCTCCATAACAGTCTATAAACTTAGCGAATCAGGTTAATATATCTGCCTCCTGAGAGTCAAGGGAAAGGACTTTCCGCTGGCTTTTTTCTTGTTGACTTTTTTCTTTCAGAATTGCTACAGTGACTACATTACTTTGAATCCGGACGTAAAAAGAGGAGGATACGCAATGCTGTGTCAAACGGTACTCCCAGGTACCGAGTGTACATTCTGGGGAAAACAGGGTTGTATTTTCAGTGAAGGCTCATGCCAGATCATAGTGGAAAACTGCGAAGGATGCGAACGAATCGTTGATGGGTCGATTGGCAAGGTCTGCGGCGTATACCCGGCTCCGGCAAAGAAATGGGCTACCGGTATCTGCAACTTCGCCACCCATGTCAAGGTAGAAATAAAGTCGGAAGAACTGAAAATCAATCCTCTCAAGGCTTCCAAAAAGGCCTCCGGAAAGAAATAGTCTTTCAGCGCCGATTTCAGGGGAGAGGGTATGTCCACCCTCTCCTTACTGTTTTCAGGCAGGGCGCAAGTCTGTTTTGCAACATTGAAACCTGGCAAGTCAGAAAAATCTCAACTCCGGTTTCTTTTCCAGGGCGCCAATCTCCAAGGCGTCCCTGAAAAAGGCTTCCACTCCTCTTAATTGTCGACCAGACAGGTCATAGGAAATGCTCTTCCAGTAGGAAATCAGTCCCTCAAAACCCATCCATTCACGTTCGGAACACTCTTCCGCTATCAGTTGCATAGAAGTTAAGGCCAGAACTTTTGCTTCTTTGAGTTGCGCTCTAATCCGAGACAGTGGTTGAAATTTGTTTTCGGCCGCGTCCTTTCGAAGAATCCAGAGTGCGAACACGAACGGTAGACCGGTCAGATCTTTCCATATCTCGCCAAGATCGTACTTGTACAGCGAAAGGTCCAGAAGAGACCACTTCAAGGCGGTATCTCCGATCACCAGAAAAGCGGGGAATTCACTCGCTGGGCCGGAAAGTCTTTTCCTCACGAATCTGTTTCTGAAACCGAAATATTTTCGGAGAATTATCTTCAGGAGAACAACTGAAGTTTCCGATTCCGGCGTCAGACACACGGTCTTGCCGTCGAGTTCATCTATGGGAAACCTGGAAAACAGGAGCACGCTGCGCACCTGGCCATCAAAGTTGATGGAAAGATCCGGCAGAAGCAGGAACTTTTCGAATGACCTTCCGTAAACGATGGAAGAAGAAGGGCTAAGGTCAATCTCCCCCCTGGAAAGCATTTGATTCAGTTGTGACGGCACTCCATGGATAAAGCGGTAGGCGCTACAGTCAAAATTCTTTTGCAATGCAGCGAAAAGCGGCGTGCAGTTTGCGTAGTTGATACGTCCGACTCGAAGGGGCACGACTTCCAATCCGGTAATGAAACAGGCCGTTTCATTTCAAGGGAGCCTCATGTAAATGTCAAAGAAGTTCACTCTCCCCTGGTGGGAGAGGGTCAGGGAGAGGGGAAAAGTTGACGAAATATCGCATATCGCTCCTTTTCACCCTCCCACCAACCCCCTCCCATTAAGGGAGGGGGAGTGTTCTTCAGCACCATTGCATGAGGCTCAAGGTTTCAAGAAAATCCAGGTCTCGGACTTGAATCAGTCCTGTCTTTAGTCAAACTCACTCAGGGTGTCTCCGTATTCATCGGAGGAAAGAAGGAGATTGAGTTCTTCCGGGTCCGAGATGGCGATAACCGCGATCCAGCCGCTGTCATAAGGGTCCTCGTTCATTAATTCCGGGTTATCCAACAGCTCCTGATTGATTTCCAGCACCGGACCGCTCAGGGGAGCATACAGATCAGCGACTGTCTTTCTTGCCTCGATGGCGCCGAAAGAATCTTCCTGCTCGATTTCATCACCCACTTCCGGCAGCTCGATGGAAGTAATTTTTCCCAGTTCCTCCTGGGCGTAATCGGTAATACCTATGTAGGCCCGTTTACCCTCCACCCTGACCCAGATATGTTCCTTGCTGTATTTCAGTTCTTCCGGAAAGTCCATTTTACTTCAACACCATCCTTTCAAGGAAACCCGTATCAAAATTCCCTTCGACAAAGTCCTTGTTGGCCATGATTCTCTTATGGAAAGGTATGGTAGTCTTTATACCATCAATAATGTATTCATCAAGAGCCCTGAGCATCCTTTGTATGGCATCGGCGCGCGTCTCCGCATGGACAATCAGCTTGGACACAAGGGAGTCGTAATGGGGAAGCACCGTGTACTGGTCATAAACGAAAGAGTCCACCCTGACACCAAGACCGCCCGGTGTATGATATGACGTAATCCTGCCCGGACAAGGGGTGAAAGTCACCGGGTCTTCGGCATTAATGCGGCATTCAATGGCGTGCCCCTTAATCTTTATGTCGCTCTGTTTATAGCGAAGCCTGAGGCCGGCGGCGGATCGGATCTGCTCTCTCACGATATCGACGCCGGTAACCATTTCCGTAACCGGGTGCTCCACCTGTATCCTGGTATTCATCTCCATGAAATAGAAATTGTTTTCCTTGTCTACCAGGAACTCGACGGTACCCGCGCTGTTATAACCCACGGATTTTGCCGCCCGGACGGCCGCGTCCCCCATCTCCTTTCGCAACTCGGGATTGATGAGCGTGCATGGCGATTCTTCAATCAGCTTCTGGTGACGCCTCTGGATCGAACAGTCTCGTTCGCCAAGGTGAACGATGTTGCCGTGTTTATCGGCGATAAGCTGAATTTCCACATGTCGCGGCTGCTGGCAATATTTCTCGATGTAGACTTCCGGATTTCCGAATCCTGCCTGAGCCTCGGCCCTGGCCGTTGCAAAGGCATTGGGAAGGGCGGCGGGGGAATGCACGATCTTCATCCCCCTCCCCCCTCCGCCGGCGGACGCCTTTATAATGACGGGAAAGCCTATCTTCCTTGCAATATCTATCGCGTCATTAACGTTCTGTACGCCGTCGGTGGTACCAGGGAGGATTGGGATGCCTTCCCTGACCATGGCCTGGCGCGCGCTTATCTTATCACCCATCAGCCTCATGCTCTCAGATGAGGGACCGATGAAAGTGATGCCGCAATTTTCGCAGATCTCGGCAAATGCCGTATTTTCCGCAAGAAATCCATAACCGGGATGAATCGCCTCGGCATCGGTTAGTTCCGCCGCGCTTATTATCGCATTCACGTTCAGGTAGCTTTGCAGGCTGGAGGCCGGACCAATGCAGACACTTTCATCCGCAAGCTTTACATGCAGGGAATCGGCGTCAGCGGTTGAATAAACGGCAACCGTCCTGATTCCCAGTTCTTTGCATGCACGGATAATGCGAAGGGCAATCTCGCCCCGATTTGCTATGAGAATTTTGTGGAACATCAGCGGTCTCCTGACCGGTCAGGAATTTCAATGGAAACGGAACCGGCATGTACTATCGGTGGAAAAACGGAAATCAGAGACGTTCAACCAGGAACAGAGCTTCTCCATACTCGACCGGTTGGGCGTTTTCCTTGCATATCTTCTTTATTCTGCACCTGAATTCAGCCTCAATCTCATTCATGAGCTTCATGGCCTCGACAATGCACAAAACCTGCCCTTTTTCAACGATCTGTCCAACCTCCACGTAGGGAGGCGCTTCAGGCGACGGCGAACGGTACATCGTGCCGACAATAGGCGAAGTAATGGTTTCCGCCTTTTCCGGCGCTGTGCCGGACGAGACTTGGGTCTGCATCTCCGCCGCGGGCACGGACGGAGGCGCCTGCTGGACAGGAACAGGCGTCGGGGAGGCATAGATTACGGCTTCATTTGCCTTGCCCCTACGGAAACTTATCTTTTCACCCGCTGTTTCAAGCCTGAATTCGGTTATATCGGTCTCGGTGACCATTTTAATTAGGGACTTAAGATCTTTAATATCCATGAAGGTTCTCCTTTTCGCGAATCATCCGGATATCAGGATGAGTAGTCACAACGGCATCAGCGGACAAACAATTTCAGAGGATCATCAGATCCTTGGGAACTTTCGTCAGGGAAATATATCCGTCAGGGGTAACACGCACGGTATCCTCTATCCTCACTCCCCCCCATCCCGGCAGGTAGATACCCGGTTCAATGGTGAAAATCATTCCCTCTTGAACCGTACCCTCGCTTCTGAAGGAAACCACCGGTTTTTCGTGTACTTCCAAACCGACGCCATGGCCGAGGCCATGTCTGAAATATTCGCCGAACCCCTTGCCCGCGATATACTCACGCGCGACGGAATCCAGATCCTTCAGCGGAACCCCCGGTTTTACGGCCTCCACGGCCAGGTCATGGGCATCCTTAACAATGGCATATATCTCTCGCTGTTTTGCATCCGCACGGCAAACGGCCACGGTCACTGTTTCATCGGAAACGTAGCCGTCGAGAACAGCTCCGAAATCAATGGTTACCAGTTCCCCGCAGCAGAGAATCTTGTCCGTCGCCCTGCCATGGGGAAGCGCGCCACGCTCTCCAGACGCGACAATAAAATCAAATGACTTGTCATCGGCGCCCCTGTCCAGCATGGCCATATGCAATCGCGAGGCCAGATTCTTTTCCGTAATACCCGGTCGTATTGCGGGAAGTATCTCCATCAGGCTTTCCGAGGCAAGAGCGGCTGCGTTCGCCAGCTTTTCCATTTCTCCGGAATCCTTTATGCCGCGAAGGACTCCCGTCTCGGAATTAACCGGAACCAACCTGACATCAGAAAGAAGACGATTGATTCCACTATAGAAAGAAAGCGAAATACGTTCAGACTGGACTCCGACTGAGCCGAACCGCTTTTCCATTACAGCGGACGCGATGGCCGCTGTCTTATCAGGCGCCTCGACCACGACGCATCCCGATGTTTCCACCGAGGCCTGGGTTGTGTATCGGGAATCGGTAAAAAGCATCAGCACCGAATCCGCGAGAAGCAAGGCCCCCTCACTCCCGGAAAAACCGGTCAGGTACCTGATGTCCAGAAGATCGGAAAAAAGTATGCAATCAACTTCAAGCCGCTGTAAAAAGCCTCTGGCGGCGGCGACCCTGTTTATTAACACATGCATCCCCGTAATACAATAATTTTGCGGAATGGTAACCATTCAGCACAAAAAACTGTCAACTAAGCGTCTGTCATGCCCGAGTGCATTTGTCG
>CAZFCG010000038.1:0-32700 GCA_964517595.1 uncultured Geobacter sp.
CGTCCATGGGAAACGAGGCGAACCGTTCCTGCCACAGGTGTCCACGCCACCTTTCCCGGAAATTGATCCGCCTTGTGTATCGGCGATGGGCTTCACCAATCGCTCGCGCCAGCCCTTCTTCGGTTTCAGGTACGGCAATGAGATGAACATGGTTCGGCATAAGGCAATAAGCCCAGACCTGAACCTGATATTTGCCGCACCACTGGGACATCAGAGCCAGATAGGCTTCATAGTCATCGTCATGAAAAAAGGTCTGTTGTCGACGGTTGCCACGTTGCGTGATGTGGTGCGGAAGTCCAGGGGCTATTACTCGTGCTATGCGTGCCATTTGGAGACAATACCATAAGCGAATTCGATGTCAATAAAATATACTGTCCCCGGAATTTTCGCCCGGAATTTTCGCCGGAATTTTCCTGGAATTTTCCCCTGTCCCCGTTATTCCAAGATTGAACAAAACCAATTGGTGCGTCAATAAAAATAATAATCTCAAATTAAATAATTCAAAATGATAGCTTGACAGCACACCCCCCTCCGTGGTAATCCAATAAAACATTAAGATTTTACAATATTTGACCATTAAAAAGACAAGC
Organism: uncultured Geobacter sp.; assembly: GCA_964517595.1. Lineage (GTDB taxonomy): Bacteria > Desulfobacterota > Desulfuromonadia > Geobacterales > Geobacteraceae > RPRC01. The sequence continues at coordinate 591 of CAZFCG010000038.1, forward strand.
CCCTGGCAACCGGGGACGCAAAGCTAACTGAGCGCTCTGGTGTGGTCAGAGGGGCCGTCGAAATGGGTTTTGAATTCGGTTCACATCGGTAAACACGCCTTGACTTGATGGTTTATTTGTGTCCAAAAGAGGACCACGTGACTCGAAATTTGAAAAACACGACCGACAAAGGATTTACGGAGACGAAGCTTTTGGCCCTCCCCGATTTTTTTGGCTGCTCGGAAGCCTTTGTCAACTCGATCGCCTGCCGTTCGACCCTCTGCTCATTGAGCGGCAACTTCCTCCACCCAGTTCCGTTGCCACCCTCGTCACTGTCAACGATGCACTTTATTCCAGGATAACCGCGCTGGTTTTGCATGTGCAACTGACATAAAAACGAGTAAAAGGAAAAATATCATGGCAACCGTAACTTATCTGACAAGTACTACCAACAATTGCCGGAGGGACAACGCATGAATCCGGACGAGAAAACGAACACAACCCGAATCGTCAAGTACCTGCGCTGGCTTTGGCTGCCGGTCATCGCAGCGGCGCTCTTCTATTACTTGTGGATAGTGAACCCTCTGCCGAGCGACGAGCAGATGATAGAAAACTTCAAGGCGCACAGGGCGGATTTTGTCGAGGCTGTGCGTCGTTATCGCAATTACCCGCGTCTGCCAAACAAGGACACCTCACGTTGGTACAAGGAGGGAGATACACTGGAGATATATAAGCGGGCGGGGATCGATCGTATTTATTACTCAACACCCATATGGTTGCCGAATCCTTACTCAATTGAGACGGCAAAGTGTGCAGATAGCTTGGTTGGTTTTGCATACTCTTACAAATATGGTGCGTTAAAGATTGTCTCTGCGACAACGCCAAGGATCAATCATCCGGACCAGAGCGACGATAGCGGTTATCGCAGGAACACCTTGCTCCATGGCGTCATCTGGAAAGATTACTATTACTTTCCCGAAGTACCACGTATTGAAAATGGTTATTTGCATGGACCGATATATCCGAATGGGAACTTTTCCTTCTGCTCGCGTGTACTTCCTTCGCTCAACCGACTCCCCTTCCCTTGGAAAGACTTCGAATGCGTCTATCGCCAGATCGAACCGCAATGGTTTCTCTGCATGTGCAACGGTCATTAATCAACGAACGAAAGGGATACCTCATGGAGACTGCCACTAACCTGATAGCACAACGAGCGGAAAAGTATGAATACCGTTAAATGGTCTAATATCAAGCGTTTCCGAAAATACCTTCACTGGCTATTGCTGCCGGGAATTGCCGCTTTCTTCTACTGGTACCTGTGGATCTGGAACCCTCTGCCAAGCGACGAGCAGATGATCGAGAACTTCCAGGTGCACCGGGCGGATTTTATGGAAGTGGTGCGCCGCTACCGGGAATACCCGCGTCCGCCGGGCAAGGATACTTCGTTCTGGTACAAGGATGGCAATACGCTGGAACTCTTTAAACGGGCAGGGATTGATAACATTGATCCCCGAGGATGCTGGCTCCCGAATCCATATTCGGTCGAGACAGCAATATGGGTCCATAACGCTTATGTGTCGGGATTGAGCGTTCGCTTGGGGCTAACGCATAAATACGGTGAACTGCGCATCAGACCCGCAACGACACCGCGAATCGACCACGCCGATCGGATGGATGATAGCAGCTATCGCAGAAACACCCTGCTCTTTGGTGTGATCTGGAAGGACTACTACTTCTTCCCGGAAGTGCCGCGTGTGGAGAACGGCGTATTGCTTGGCCCACTCAGCATCGTGGGCAAAGGGTTACGAGGATCCCGGTTCCACGATAAGGAAGGAGTTGCGACGACTCAAGACAGGGATCGCGTACTTCCCTCACTCAATAGTTTCCCGCCTGATTGGAAAGACTTTGAATGCGTTTATCGGCAGATCGAGCCGCAGTGGTTCATCCGTATGTGTAACGGTCACTAACTATCTTTTGCAAGGAGCATCACATGGCAACCGTAACCTACCTGAACAGCGCCACCAATGAAACCTATAGCGACGAGGCCTTTGACTATATCAAACGCCCGAGAGTCAAGGAATCAATTCTTGACGCATCAAGCATTCTCGGCGTTTCCGCTGGCGCCATTGCGGGTGCGATGGCCGAAGAGAACACGGCCTACGGCTTTTCGGATGAAATCCTCGACTTGTACGCCAAATCGGGAATTGATCCAACCATAGCAGTACTAACGCTTCCCGCTGCCATGGCAGGCGGGCCCGTCACCTTGGCGGCCTGGGCAGCGGCCAATGCGGCGCAGCTAGCTACGACCCGGACGCAAGCGGAGTGGCAGGAATATTACAACGCGGCAAAATCGTTCCTTGGCGCGCCAAAACCTGCCGACAAAATATTGAACCCGGCATTAATCGACGCCGGTCCCGCCAACTTCAAGATATTTACGGCCATCGAACTGGTTGTCGATTACGCCAACACCTATCCGGATCTTGGTCTGTCCGGCTATCTCAACAATTACAGCCAGCTTGTAGCCGATCTTATGGATCCTGACGGTGCACTGACAGCCAAGCTCTATGGCCTGTACATGAAAGAGAAGGCGGTAAAGTTCTTCACTGACAAGGACATTAACGCCTATGGCGGTCAATGGCACAGTCTGCCGCAGACATTCCGCGATGCCCTGTTGATAACCTACACCAATCGTGGCGAAAAGAGCATGCTTGATGCAAAAAGGAAGTTGTTTGACAAAAACGGATTGCCCTATGAACCCCAACCCGGCCCGACGGACTCCGGTGGCATGAACCACCTGCGCAATGCCGCCGCTATTGGTAGCGCCTTGGGACTGAGCGGTTACGGCAGCGATGTTTCTGGTGTGAGCGAGCTGGGCAGCCAGGCGTTGACTACCGGAGCTGCCGGGCTGGCGGCGCGCTATGCCTTGAAGCAGCTGCGCTATGTTGCAGTCGAAGGGATTGACTACAGCGCCAAGAATGCCAATAGCGAACTTGATTTATACGATCCGGCCACCGACAAGGGCTCAATGACTGAACAGTATGTGCATGACCGATCCGCCATGGTTGGGTGGCTTGTTCTGAAACACATGACCGGGAATGAATTGCTTATCAGCCCGGTATCCCCCGACGATTGGACATTCACCGATGTTGCAAGTAAGGAAAAAATTACTGTAAGAAACTTGAATTCATCCACGCCAACGCATCATGTATATTTCGGGGATGCCAATGCAAACGGTTTTTCGGGGGACGAAAAGAATGATTATCTGTATGGCGATAACGGAAATGACATACTCAATGGAAACGGCAGTAATGACTACATTGAAGGCGGCAATGGAAACGATACTCTGACAGGTGGTGACGGCAATGATACCATCTACGCGGGAAAAGGTGACGACAAACTCACCGGCGGTAAAGGCAGCGACACTCTCTACGGCGGCGAGGGAATCGATACCTATGTGTACAATATCGGTGACGGCAACGACATCATTATCGATTCAGACAAGAAGGGAAGAATCATCATTCATCACGATGCCGATTTCATCTCGACAAACAAGCTGTACCGCGACGGAGATAACGAAATCTGGACGGACGCAACCGGCAAGGTCCGGATGATCCATGACACCACCTGGAAAATTCTTCTCGAAGATGGCGGAACGATTCAGTTGGGCGACGTTTTTAATAATGGAGATTTAGGGATTCATCTGACCGGTCTTCCTGAAGTCCCCGCAGACAACAACGGAACCATCTCCGGCGACCTAACCCCAATCGATTTCGATCCCGGCAAAGACGGCGTGCAGATGGAAAATGATGAATTGGGAAACATCAAGTGCGATCCCGACGAACCGATGCCGGGACGGAGCGACTACCTGTATGACGATTCCGGAAACGAATTAATCGAAGGGAAAGACGGCAACGACTTTATCTACCAGGGTGAGGGAGACGATCGGGTCCTGGGTGGAACGGGCCGGGACGGAATCGGCGTGCAACTCGATGAAGCGTCAGGCAACGATCTGGTGGAAGGCGGCGCGGACGCGGATATCATCTATGGCGGTGACGGAGACGACCAGTTATTCGGTGAAAGCATGGGCGAAATGTCCGAGCTTATCGCCGCCGGAGAGGCGGCCGAGGGAATCAACGAGCAAGGCGAGCTTATCGGCGGAGCTGACGGCAATGATTACATTTACGGCGCGGAACGCAACGACGCGTTGTTTGGGGGAACCGGGAAAGACCTTATCGTCGCCGGGGCAGGCGACGACTTCATAACAAGCGGCGGAAACTTTGACGGCACCATGGTCTACACCAACAGCGACAATGGCGCATACACCTACCAAAACGGGCCCCTGTTCGACTGGAATGTAACCATCCAGCAGGATGAATCTTCGGTACAGCCAATACTTTCAGGATTTACATTCTATGATATGGGCACAAACGACACCGGTGATGATGTTGTGTATGCCGGCGCCGGAAACGACTTTGTCTACACCACCGGAGGAAATGACCAGGTGTACGCCGGCGCCGGAAACGACACCATCTACGGCTGGGGCGGAAACGACGACATCTTTGGTGAAGACGGCAACGACTTGCTCGCAGGGGATAATGGGCCATCTTGCCTTTCACCAGACAAGCACGGCGATGACTATATCGACGGCGGCGAAGGAATCGACAAAATCTGGGGAGGAGGAGGCGACGATGAGCTGTTTGGCGACGCCGGCAATGATCGGATATACGGGGATACCGGCGACCTGTCAGCAAATATTCCGGGAAACGATTACATCGACGGCGAAGACGGTGACGACTACCTGGATGGCGAAGGCGGCGACGACATCCTCATAGGCGGCGCCGGTAACGACGAAGTATACGGCGCATACGGCGACGATGATATTTACGGTGAAGATGGTGACGACAATTTATTGGGGGACGCCCCGGATATCCCGGTTGAACTCCATGGCAACGACTGTATAAACGGGGGAGCGGGAAATGATTACATGGAGGGCGGCGGCGGTGACGATGCCTTGTTCGGAGATACGGGAAGTGACCGGATTCTTGGAGGAGCGGGCTTTGATTACCTGGATGGGGGTGCTGGCGAGGACCTGCTTTATGGTGAAGCCGACAACGACCAGTTATTCGGCGGTGAAGATAATGACGAGCTGCAGGGCGGCGACGGCGATGACTACCTGGACGGTGAAAGCGGAAACGACGTGCTGTCTGGAGGAACAGGCGATGATTCATTGTTCGGAGGCGCCGGCGACGACTCGATGCAAAGCGACGACGGAGACGATTATCTTTACGGAGAGGACGGCGCCGACACCCTTATTGGAGGGGCTGGAAACGATGACTTGTATGGTGGCGAAGGAAACGACTGGATTCAGGCTGAAGACGGCGATGACTACATGGAAGGCGGACTTGGAGATGATACGATTAAAGGCGGCGCGGGCGCTGATGTAATATATGGTGATATCAGCGATAGTGAACCGGGCTCATTGGATGACCCGCAATCAGACGAGAACGCGGATACGATTTTCGGCGGTGAAGGTAACGACGAAATATACGGAGGCGTCGGAAAGGACATACTCCAGGGTGACAAGGGAGACGACTATATCGACGGCGGAGCCGGAGATGACCTAATCCTCGGCAGCGAAGGCGATGACACCATATTCGGCGGCGATGGGAACAATCATCTGCAAGGAGACGGCGGAAACGATAGAATCGAAGGTGGTGGCGATGCAGACTATATCCTCGGATGTGAAGGCGCCGACATAATATACGGAAACGGGGGAGACGATGACTTGCACGGCGACGCGGAAAACAGCGCCCCTGGAGACGACATTCTGTATGGCGGCGAGGGAGACGACCTTCTGGTCGGTTATGGCGGCGCCGACACTCTTTCGGGCGGCGCCGGCGACGATGTTTATGTCTTCAACCTTGGCGACGGAGTGGATACCATTGACGACACAGGGGGAGAGAGCGGCATTGAAAACACCCTGTATTTCGGAGCGGAAATATCAAAGGATGACCTGACGTTTGTCTGGCAAACGGATAGCCTGAGGATCGATGTCGGCATGGGCGGTGACGCGATTATTCTCAATAACTGTATTCAGAATGATCCGATGGGAAATCTTCCGGTGTACGCGCTCGAATTCGCTGACGGAACCCGAAATTCACTGATAAACCTTTTGTATCCGGGAACCACGCAAACCGGCGCTTCAGGCGACGACACAATAGTCGGCGGCGCTGGGTGCGACAACCTGAATGGATGCGATGGAAACGATACTCTGGACGGCGGCGCCGGGCACGATACCCTTGATGGCGGCATCGGCAACGATGTCCTTATCGGTGGCTCAGGAAACGATATTCTCACTGGGAGCGATGGCGATGATTTGCTGGACGGCGGTCCCGGCAATGACACCTTGAGCGGCGGCGCTGGAAACGATACATATCTGTTTAATCGTGGTGATGGCAAGGACACTGTAATTGAGCCTGGCTGGGGTTGGGGTACCATGGATATCCTTCGCTTAGGTTCCGGGATTGCTCCGGACGATGTTAACTTGAGACGCGTGGGCTACGATCTGTACATTGGCGTCAATGACAGCAGCGATGAGATAAAGATCAAGGACTGGAGATATTATTTGGGGTGTGATGCCTGGGGATACTCAATCAAACAAATCGAGTTCGCCGATGGCGCCGTCTGGGAAGGACCGTATATCCAGTCTCTTCTCGACCAGCTTCCCATTATCGGCACTGAAGGCAATGATGTGCTTCGTCCATGGAGCCAGGGCCAAGACTATGAGATTTATGGAATGGGCGGAAATGATACGCTTTCGGCGCTTCGTGAAATCAACCGCTGGTATTCATGGTCTCCGAGCCAGGAAACCGCTTTCAACAGCTCCTCCACGCATATAACCATGGATGGCGGTACAGGCAACGACACTTTGACGGGACATGCGGGAGACGACACCTACATCTTCAACCCGGGCGGCGGTAAAGACGTCATCGACGAGCGCGCCTACTACCTGGATTTCAGTTATTCCGGCCGAATATATTTCGGCGGCGGTTTTGACACCCTTCAGTTCGGCGAAGGGATATCCCCGAACGACATCACCCTCTCCCGTTACGCGAACAGTCTGATCATGAGCGTCAACGGGAGCGAAGACCAGGTGACGCTACAGTGGTGGGGAAACAATGGCGGTCATGACGAGAGTCTTGTTGACGCTCGCATCGATCAGGTGACTTTCGCCGACTCAACGGTCTGGACTGCGGCGGATATCTGGTCCCGCCTGGCGGGTCTCCCCCTCACTGGCACGGACGGCACGGACCACCTGTATGGCTGGAGCCTTGAAAACGCTACCCTTCAGGGCCTGGCCGGCGACGACATGCTGTTCGGCAACAAAGGTAACGACACCCTGATTGGAGGTCCGGACGCAGACTATCTGGAAGGCGGCGCCGGCGACGACATCTACATATTCAACCCGGGTGACGGGCAGGATGTGATCATCGAAAGCGGAGGAGAACAGGACACCATTCGTTTCGGTGAAGGAATCGCTCCTGAAGACATAACCTTCAGCCGCAGTGGATTGGATCTCGTCCTGAAAAGCGACAACGGCGGCCAGTTGACGATTCGGAACTGGGGATACAATGAGACAGCCCGGATCGAACGGTTTGAGTTTTCCAATGGGATAGTCTGGGATGAGGCATATATGCAAACCCGGCTCCTGGAAATCCCGTTGCTCGGAACCATGGGCAATGACAGTTTGTATGGCTGGGAAGGAGAAAACATCACCATCCAGGGACTGGGCGGCGACGACAAACTATATGGAAATGAGGGCGACGACACCTACGTCTTCAACCGGGGCGACGGGCAGGATGTGATCATTGAAACGGAAGGCGGCCTGGACGCCATTCGCTTCGGCGAAGGAATTACTCCCGCGGACATCACCTTCAGCCACGTCGGATACGATCTTGCGCTTACTATCAACGACAGCGACGATCAGATAACAATTCAGGGATGGGGGCATGAAAACTCCCGCCGCATAGAACAGATGGAATTTTCCGACGGCGCGATCTGGGATGCGGCATATATCCAGGATGCGCTGGCGGGACTTGCCGTTGTCGGCACTGACGACAACGATACCTTGCAGGCCTGGAAAGGAGAAGACAGTACCCTTCAGGGCCTGGCGGGGAATGATGTTCTTCATGGAAACACCGGCGATGACACCCTTGACGGAGGCGCGGGCGACGACACTCTGAACGGCAACGCCGGCAGCGACACCTATCTGTTCGGCAGGGGAGCGGGCCACGACACTATCCGCAATTACGACTTCGGCTCCGGCAAGACCGATGCCCTGCTCCTGGCTGATGACGTTCGCCTGGAGGATATCGAGATCAAGCGGAGAGAGCCCGGCAGCGACGATCTGGTGTTGACCATCCGGGACAGCGGCGACAGTGTAACCATCATCAATTACCTGGCCGGAGGCCCCTATGCGCTGGATGAAATCCGGATTCCGGCCGACAACCTGGTCTACTCGATTCAGGACCTCAAAAACCTGTTTCTCAAGGGGAGCGACGGGGACGACACCCTGACAGGCTGCGCCACGGCGGATGTCATCTCCGGCCTTGGCGGCGCCGACACCATCAGTGGACTTGACGGTAACGACACCATCAACGGAGGCGACGGAAACGACACCCTTGACGGCGGAGCGGGCGACGACATCCTGTCGGGAGACGCGGGCAGCGACACATACCTGTTCGGACCGGGCGCCGGCCGTGACATCATATACAACTTCGACACAGGCGAAGGCAAGACAGACGCCCTCGTGCTGGGCGATGGTCTGCGCGCCTCGGATATCAGGATTTCACGAACAGATGACGATCTGATTATTGCCATCCTGAACAGCAATGATCAGGTAACCATCTCCAATTATTTCTCCGGAGACGCTCTCGACGGACACGCGCTGGAGGAGATACGGATTCCGGCCGATAACCTGGTCTACACCATAGAGGACATAAGCCGGATGGTTCTCCAGTCCGGCGACGGCAACGACACCCTCATCGGCTATGCCGGCGACGACACAATATCCGGAATGGAAGGCAATGATTATATCAACGGCCGGGGAGGCGACGATACCCTGAACGGTGGGCCAGGCGACGACATCATTGACGGCGGAGCCGGAGCGGACCTCATGGACGGCGGCCCGGGCGATGACACCTACAGAGTTGATTCCGAGGCCGACAGGATTATCGAATTAGCGGACGGCGGCAGCGACACCGTTGAATCCCGCGTCTCCCACATCCTGGCCGCCAACCTGGAAAATCTCACATTGACCGGAGACGCCGACATCAACGGTTCCGGAAACGATCAGGATAATTACATGATCGGCAACAGCGGCGGAAACATCCTGGATGGCGGGCCGGGCGCCGATATTATGGAGGGCGGCAAAGGCAATGACACCTATTACACCGACAACCAGGAAGACCGGATTTGCGAGTCGGATGCGGCGGGTACGGACACGGAGATCCGCGGTTTCGAGACCGCCTGGCTCCTGACAGCCAATGTGGAAAATCTGACCCTGGCCGGAACGGTTTATCGCGGCAATGGCAACGAACTGGATAACTCCATCACCGGAAATGACCTCGACAACAACCTCTGGGGGGCGGAGGGCAACGACACCCTGTCCGGCGGCGCCGGAAATGATGCGCTGTTCGGCGGCGAAGGCATGGATATTATGACCGGCGGCAAGGGAAATGACTACCTCGAAGGCGGCACGGGTGACGATATCTACGTCTTTAACAAGGGAGACGGCCATGACACCATCAACGCCGCCGATTCGGTTGACGCCTCGGACACATTGCGTTTTGGCCCGGACATATCGGCCAGCGATGTCATTGCCCGCCAACAGGGCGACAATCTGCTCTTTACCATCAAGGACAGTTCTGATTACCTGTTTGTCATGGACCACTTCGCGACCGGCGCCAACGGGGAAGACGGCAAGCTCGACCGGGTGGAATTCGCCAACAATGTGGTCTGGGACGCGGACATGATCCAGGAGATGGCAGACCAGGCAAACGACAATCATCCCCCCACGGTCAACAGCTATCTGCCCGTCCTGCAGGCGCGGGCCGGCAGTCCGTTTACCACTGTAGTCCCGATAGACACGATTACCGATCCGGATACCTGGGATTCGATTACCTACAGCGCGACAATGCAGGATGGAAGCGCCCTGCCCGAGTGGCTCAACTTCGATCCCGCAACCCGTGTCTTTTCCGGGACGCCGGGCACGGGCGATATCGGCTCATTGAGGTTTGTTCTCTGGGGCACGGACAGTTGCGGTTATTCGGCGGGCGAGTATGTGACCATCAATGTCGGCCAGCCCAACCGCTCCCCCAACCTTGCCGTCCCGCTTGCCGACCAGAACGGTTCGGAAGGAGAACCCTTCAGTTATACCGTGCCGGGCACGGCCTTCACCGATCCGGACGCAGGCGACACCCTCACCTACAACGCAGCCAAAGCCGATGGAAGCGCGCTGCCGTCGTGGCTTGACTTCAACGCCGACACCCGCGCCTTCAGCGGTACTCCGCCCGCCGGTTCGACCGGGACGATAAACATCAGAGTAACGGCGAAAGACCCGTCGAATATGACGGCATCGGACGTATTCGATCTGGTTGTGGGACTGCCGGGTCTGACCCTCACCGGGACATCCCGCGCGGACACCCTGACCGGAGGAAGCGGAAACGACACCCTCAGAAGTCTTGCCGGAAACGACAGGCTGACAGGCAATGCCGGAAATGACAGACTTGACGGAGGCGCGGGCAGGGATATCATGCTGGGCGGCCCGGGCGACGACGCATACATTGTGGACAACACCGGCGACAGAGTGACGGAGAACGCCGGTGAGGGGATCGATACGATACAGAGCAGTATTACCCTGACCCTTGCGGCCCAGGTGGAAAACCTGACCCTCACCGGCGCCAGGGCGATAAACGGCACGGGCAATGCCCTGGATAACATCCTCACAGGCAACAGTTCCGCCAACTCGCTATCCGGCGGCGCCGGCAACGATATCATGGATGGAGGCGCGGGCAAGGATAAGCTGACCGGCGGAGCGGGCCATGACTCGTACCTGTTTGGCCGGGGTTACGGCAATGATACCATTATCGAAAACGACTCCACCCCCGGCAATGACGACTCGGCCCTGTTCGGTTCCGGTATTTCCACTGACCAACTGTGGTTCCGGCATGCGGGTAACGATCTGGAGGTAAGCATCATCGGCGCCTCCGGCAAGCTCACCATCCGGAACTGGTATTCAGGCGCCGCATACCACATCGAGCAGTTCAGGACAGCCGACGGGAAAGTATTGCTCGACAGCCAGGTGGATGCCCTGGTAAACGCCATGGCCGCCTTTGCGCCCCCTCCGGCGGGCCAGGCCACATTGCCTGATAACTACCAGACCGCCCTTGCGCCCGTAATAGCGGCAAACTGGCATTGATGAAACCGGGACCGGGGACGGGGAAACGGTAAGATCTTTTTACCTTCCCCGTTCCCCGGTCCCGCCAACCCGGCGCCCCGTCATGACACCTAAAGAAAATACCGGCTCGCGCCGATACCTGGATACCGGCCTCGCCTCATTGCTGATGGCGGCCGCTTTTCACGGCATTGCCGCTGATGAGGCCCAACTCCGGCATGAATTCGGCGAAGAGCCGTTTTCCGCTGAAATGATTTTACTGGCGGCGAAGAAACTGGGGATGAAGGCGAAGGTCGTCACCCAGCCGCCGGAACGGCTTGATTGCGCCCCCCTGCCCGCCATAGCCCTGGACAGAAGCGAGGGCTTTTTCATACTCGCCAAATATGATCCGGGGAGAGCCGGAAGGCCGGAGGCCGCCCTCCCCCGTCTCCTCATCCAGCATCCGGGAAAGCCCCCCGAGGTGGTTCATCTTGAAGAATTCACGGCGCGGTGGTCCGGCCGGTTGATTTTCCTGACATCCAGGGCCAGTTACGCCGGCGAAATGGCCAATTTCGATTTTTCCTGGTTCATCCCCGCCATCGTCAAATACCGCAAGCTTTTTGGTGAGATACTCCTGATTTCCCTGGTTCTGCAGGTGATTGCCCTGGCCACCCCCCTGTTCTTTCAGGTAGTCATGGACAAGGTGCTGGTCAACCACGCCATGAAGACGCTCAACGTGATTGCCGCCGGCCTGGTAACCGCCACCCTCTTCGAATCGCTGATGACCGGCATCCGCACCTACGTCTTCGCCAACACAAGCAGCAAGATAGACGTGGAGTTGGGCGCCAGGCTGTTCAGACACCTGCTCAATCTGCCGGTGGCCTATTTCCAGGCGCGCAGGGTCGGAGACTCGGTGGCGCGCATCCGCGAACTGGAAAACATCCGCTCCTTCCTCACCGGGAACGCCATTACCGTCGTGCTGGATCTGATGTTTTCCATCGTCTTTCTGGGAGTTATGCTCTGGTACAGCAGATGGCTGACCCTGATCGTGGCCGTATCCGTTCCCTGTTATATCGCCCTCTCCCTGTTTTTCATCCCGATCATCCGCGCCCGCCTGGATGTCAAATTCAACCGCGGCGCGGAAAATCAGGCTTTCCTGGTGGAGACCATCACCGGAATGGACACCGTGAAATCCATGGCGGTCGAGCCGCGTTGGACGCATAAATGGGAACAGCAACTGGCTTCCTATGTCGCCTCATCCCTTTCGGTAAACAATGCGAGCATGCTGGCTGGCGGCGGGGTGAACCTGATCAGCAAACTGGTGACCGCGGCCATTATGTGGGTCGGGGCCGGTCTGGTGGTTGACAACAAAATGACCGTTGGTGAGCTGGTGGCCTTTAACATGCTTTCGAACCAGGTCTCTTCTCCAATCCTGCGCCTGGCGCAGCTCTGGAACGATTTTCAGCAGGTGGGTATTTCCATGAACCGCCTCGGAGATATTCTCAACGCCAGGGCGGAAGTTTCCGGCCCGAAGACCCGCATTCCCCGCATCACCGGAAGCATTGAATTTGATTGTGTGTCATTCCGCTATCGGCCGGACACCCCGGATGTAATTCGTGACGTCAACCTGAAGATCATCCCGGGCGAAATACTCGGCATCGTCGGACGTTCCGGGTCGGGCAAATCGACACTCACCAGACTGGCGCAACGCCTGTATGTGCCCGACCGGGGACGGGTGCTGATTGACGGGCAGGACATCGCGATCATCGACACCACATCACTGCGGCGCCAGATCGGCGTGGTCCTTCAGGAAAATATGCTGTTCAACCAGAGCATACGCGACAATATCGCCCTTTCCAACCCGGCGCTGCCCATAGAAGCCATCATCGAAGCCGCCAGACTGGCCGGGGCGCACGAGTTCATCTGTGAACTGCCCGAAGGATACGACACCATGGTCGGCGAACATGGCTCCACCCTGTCGGGCGGGCAACGGCAGCGAATAGCCATTGCCCGCGCCCTGATTTCCAATCCCCGCATCCTGATCTTCGATGAAGCCACCAGCGCCCTGGACTACGAATCGGAAAAGATCATCCAGGACAACATGCGCAGGATATGCGCCGGGAGGACGGTGCTGATAATCGCCCACCGTCTGTCCGCGGTCCGGGATGCGGATCGCATCATCGTCATGGATCGGGGACAGATCGCCGAGCAGGGGCCCCATGACGAGCTGTTGCGGAATCCGGAGGGTATTTACAGCCATCTGTACAACTTGCAACGGGTCAGCCAAAAACGCTCCGTACGGCCCTCAGCAGAGGTTAATACCGTCGCGGACCAGACGTCAATGAACTTCACGCCGGCGCCGGGCGTTGCGGGAGAAGTCGCATGAGCGTCAGGCACAGGTTGGAAGCCGCGGTGGAGCTGGCGCGCAGGTATGCGGATGTCTTTTTCCATTGCTGGCGAAACCGCCATCAGCTTCAGGGGAAAGCGTTGGCCGCCCATGAAGCCGATTTTCTGCCGGCCGCGCTTTCTCTTCGGGAGCAACCCGTCTCGCCGGCGGGCCGTTTTACAGCCAAGGCGATGATAGCATTGGTTGTTGCGCTGATCACCTGGTCGGTGATCGGCAAAATGGACATAGTCGTCAACGCGTCGGGCAAGATAATTCCCGGCGGCCATACCAAGACCATCGCCTGCGTCGATGTGGCCAGCGTGAGGGCAATCCATGTCCAGGAGGGACAACAGGTAGAGGCCGGTCACATGCTCATTGAGCTGGATACCAGCATGTCCGATGCCGAGCGTGACAAGGCGGCGGGGGAACGTTCCATGTCGGCGCTGGAAGTTGCCGCCGCGCGGGCGCTCATCACGGCAATCGACAGCGGGCGGCCTCCCCGCCTTGCGCGGCTTTCGGGTATTCCGGCGGACAGGTGGAACACGGCGCGACTGAACCTGGACGCCCGTTACGCCGATTATCTGGCAAAACTGAAACGCATTGACGGCGACATAGAGCGCTTCAGCCAGGCACTGCGGCTGGCTGAACGGCAGGCCGAAGATTACAGGGAACTCCTGAAGGATCACGACGTCTCACATCATGCATGGCTGGAAAAGGAGCAGGCGCGGGTGGAGATCGAGGGCCGCCTGGCCGATGCGAGAAACCAGCGATCCGCGTTGGTTGCCGAAACAAGGCGCGCGGCCCACGATCACTGGACCGAGGAGAGCAAAACGGCTGCGTCGGCTCACCAGGATGCAATCCGGGCCGAGGCCCACAGCAGGCTCCTGAGACTCACCTCTCCCATTAGCGGCACGGTGCAGCAACTGAATGTGCATACCGTTGGCGGCGTCGTGCCCGCCGCCACGCCCCTGATGCGGATCGTCCCGAAAGAAAGCAGGGTTGAGGTTGAGGCGTTCATGGAAAACAAGGATGTGGGCTTTGTAAAGGAGGGCCAGAGCGCCGCCGTCAAGATCGATGCCTTCGAATACACCAAATACGGCGTCATCAATGGGAAGGTCACCCATGTCTCCCGCGACGCCATTGCCGATGAAAAGAGGGGGCTGATCTATGCCACGAAAATACTTCTGGACAGGTCCGCCATCCATGTCGACGGCAGGGAGGTACCCCTCTCGGCCGGAATGTCGGTAAATGTGGAAATCAAAACCGGCGACCGACGCGTCATCGAATACGTGCTGAGCCCGCTTATGCGCCACAAAAGGGAAAGCCTCAATGAGCGGTAGGCGCCTCCGGCTGAGAACGCCGCTTTTCTCCCGATGGACAGTGGTTGTCTTCCGGGCGGTTGTTATTGTCTCTTCCGCGCTAATGACGCAGGCGGTCATGCCGGCGGAGATTTCCGCGTTCGACCCTGCCGCTCCCTTCACCGACCCGTTATTCACTCTCCCCGAAAGAAGCGATCCGGGAACAAACCTCGCCGGCGACGCCTGGCAGGCGGCCTGCCCGGCCAACGACGGTTTTTCCGATCCCCTGGATCTGGCCAGGGCAGTGGATATTGCCTTGTGCAACAATCCCCGACTGAAGGCGGCCCGGGCGGCCGTCAGGCTTCAGGCCGCCGAAGTGGGACAGGCGCGGGCCGCCTATCTGCCCACCCTCTCCGGAAACGTCAATTTCATGAAAACACGCCATGAATATCCCGGATCAGACGATCAGTCAACAACCAGGGACGGTATGGCCATCAATGCGACTCTCAACTGGCGGCTCTTTGACTTCGGAGGCCGGGCCGCAAACCGGAAGTCCGCCAACAGCCTGCTGATTGCTGCTTTGGCGCTCCACGACGCCGAAACGCGAAAGGAACTGGCCGAGGTAATTCAGGCATATTTCGATGCGGTAACGGCTCAGGCGTTTCTGCGCTCCAGGGAGGAGCACGAAACCATATCCGGACATACCCTTCAGACAGCTCGACGCCGCGAGGCCCGAGGCGCGGCGGCCCGCGGCGACACGCTTCAGGCCGCTACGGCATTAAGCAAGGCGACCCTTGAGAAGCGTCGCGCACAGGGAGAGTATCGAAAGGCGGAGGCGGCCCTGGTGTCAGTCATGGGAATTCCCTTGCGGACCCGGGTCATTCCGGCGGAAGAACCGGCGCAAGGCGGCCCTCTGGCCCGGAAAAGCCTGGAAGAGTGGTTAAGGATAACCGCGGAAAGCCATCCCTCAATTCTGGCCGCCCGCGCGGAACTGGAGGCAGCCATGAACAAAATCTCGGCGGCGCGCTCGGAGGGACTGCCGGCCGTTGATGTATCAGCCGCCTACTACCAGAACGGCTACCCCGGACAAGGGATATCCAGTACCGATTCCAGGGTCGCCACGGTGGCGCTGTCCATATCACTTCCAATTTTCGACGGCTTCTCGCGCACCTACAAAATCAGAGGGGCTGAAGCCCAGGCGGAACGAAAAAACGCGGAACTGCTTGAGACCGGACAGAGCACATTGCTGGAAATCGTCAAGGCCCATACAGACGCCGAGACCTCTTTGAGCAATCTGGACGTGTCGGAACAATTGCTCCGAATTGCCATGGAATCATTGAATGCGGCGCAACGAAGGTACGAGAAGGGCGCCGCTGATATCCTGGAGGTTCTCCATACGCAGGCGGCTCTGGCGGATGCGCGGCAGGAGCGTATCCGTGGACTCGCCCTCTGGCGTTGCGCCCGGCTCCGATTGATGGCTGCCACAGGGGTTTTGGGGCGTGATGAGTTGAAGCGGTGAAGGGTACCAGAGCGGATACCGGTATAAAAAAAGACCTGCCAGGTTTTAAAAATCCAGCAGGTCTCGCAATCGGTGTTCCTTTCCGGTTCGGATCAGACATCACCCCGGGCCAGTCGCTGCTCCCACCGCCACGCGTCGGCAACGATGGTTTCCAGATCCGCGTAACGGGGACTCCAGTCCAGGGTCTTCCGGATCCGATCCGCGCGGGCCACCAGCATGGCCGGGTCGCCGGGCCTCCGGGCGTCCTCCTTTACCGCAAAGCGCACTCCGGTAACGCGGTGGACCACGTCAATCACCTCCCGCACGCTGCTTCCCTTTCCATACCCAACGTTCAGTACCGTTGACTCCCCTCCCCTGTCCAGATGGGAAAGGGCCGCCAGATGGGCGGAGGCCAGGTCCTCGATGTGGATATAGTCACGGATGCCGGTGCCGTCGGGTGTGGGATAATCGATGCCGAAGATGGACACGGAAGGGCGAAGTCCGAGGGCCGCCTGGCAGCAGACCTTGATGAGGTGGGTCGCTTCCTTGACCCGCTGCCCCATGCGGGCCTCGGGGTCCGCTCCGGCGACATTGAAATAGCGCAGGGCGACATAGCGCAGACCGTGGGCCAGAGCAGTATCCCGCAGCATCCACTCGCTCATGAGCTTGGAGGTTCCGTAAGGATTTATGGGAACAGTGGGGGAATCCTCGGATGCAACTCCAGAGTCCGGCATCCCGTAGACCGCCGCGGTGCTGGAAAATATAAACTTTTTCACGCCGGTTTTTACGCATGCCCTCAGAAGCCTCATGGTGTTGCAGATGTTGTTTCCGTAATAATCCAGAGGTTTGGATACAGATTCCGGAGCGATGATGGAGGCGGCAAAGTGGAGAACGGTTTTCACCCCGTAGCCGCGCAGGGTCTTCTCCAGCAGAGATTCATCGGCAAGCTCGCCACGGACAAGCTCCTCGCCATGAATCAGGGTATCAGCGGATCCCGTTGACAGGTTGTCGTAAACTACCACTCTGTGGCCGGCTTCACTCAGCTGCCTGGTAACATGTCCGCCGATATAACCGGCGCCGCCTGAAATAAGAAGATGTTCCACAGTAATCCTTTCCAGTAACGCTAATATGATTTGTTGGCTGTCGCTTGCCCGGCAATGTTAAGGGGTTTTCTTTTCCGCCCCTTCTTTCATCTGTTCCTTCATCTGCTTCCGCATCTCCTCGACTGATTTCCGCATCTCTTGCGAGGCGTCCTTCCATGATTGTTCGGCCTGTTCCATGTTGCGCTCGAAGCGTTTCGCGGTGATGCGGGAGCTTACGCTGATGACCATGAGCAGCGCCGCGATCACGCCGAATCCAATCCAGGCCCTCAAAGGAGGAATCCCGTGAAGGGAGACACTCGCGACCACGAGATAGTAAAGCATCAGCGCCAGACCGAGGACGCCGCCGGCATAAGGAACAAAAGCGATGAGGGTTGCAATGGGGATGACCGCAGACAGGTAGGCGGTGCAGCGGTATGCCGCCTCATAGTCCTCCTTCGACCCCATGAGCCTCCAGATGACGAAAAGAGCAGCGGCGGCGATGAAACCGAAAATCACACTCCCGATTACCGCCGCCACGGGAATCAGGGTCAGTGACAGGAAGCCCATGGCCGCGCCCTCGTAGAGGCGCATGCCCAGAGCGCTCTCGAGGGCTCGGAGAAGTCCTGAGAGGACTCCGCTTAACAGCGCCATTGCGACCAGAAAGATGAGCGGCGGCGCGATACCGCCCTTTTTAGGCATTTCCCGAAAAAAAACGGACGGTGAGGATATAATTCGGACGGAGGTTCCGGGAATCTCTTTTATCAGATCAACCCATTTATTCATTTACGTCCTCTCTTTCATGAATCCGCATTTCTCTCCAAGGCGGCGCTCTTTTTCGCCCATGGCGCCATTTTCATCTCCTGCCATATCTGGAATACCGCCACATAGCACAGCAGAGGAAAAACGACGAGGACAGACCTGTTGAAACGAATGGCGGCGCCCAGGTCTCCATGAAGGATCGAGGATATTGCCCTGGTCATACCGCAACCAGGGCATTCAACGTTAAACAGTTGGCGAAAAAGGCAAATATCAGGCAAGGAGTCGATATATGACGTGGGAAGGAGGGCGAAAAGAACGGGAAGTGAGATGAAAGCGGCCAACCGGACTCTCCACACCTTACCTCACCTCCTCCTACATTTTTCTGACAAGGGGATTACCCTGCTTATCCTTGAAGGAACCGGTAATGATGAATATGAGGTCGATAATGGTCCAGATCCCGCACCCCCCGAGGGTGAGCAGCTGAATAATCCCGATTGCCGTATGTCCGGTGTAAAAACGGTGAATGCCGAGTCCCCCGACAAAGATGCACAGAAGAAGGGTCGTGAGCCAGTCTCTCCCTTCACCAGTCCCCTGCATCAGAGAGACTCCGCATCTGGCGCACGTCGAGGCGCCGGGAGGACGACCCTCTCCGCAGTTGACGCAGAAATTTTTTCCGTTCCTGGGAGCGACTCCGCATGAAACGCACACCACAGCCTGATCAGCAACTTCCTTCCCGCAATTCCCGCAATACATGGCAATACCCCCTGATAGTTGTTTCTAATCGAGGTCGGCTGGAAATCAGGTCGCCTGACTTCCGGAAGACCCGGTCTGTCAAGAGCATACCACAAATGAATGAAGTCACACCGACAGAGACGGTTATTTACCGAAAAGCCGGATAATTTTCCGGAACGCGCAACCGGCGGCGCATTATCTTTTCAGGGGAGACGATTCCGGCGTCCCCCCTTCCGGTTGCCCCGATTCAGGATGTATCTCAATCAACCCAATCGGCTTGCGTAAAGAGGAAACCTCTTCATAAGCGCATTAACCTCGCCCTTTATACGAGCCAGTTGATCCGCGTCCTCGGCATTCCGCAGCGCCTCATGGATAAACCCGGCCACAGCAAGCATTTCAGGCTCTTTTAAGCCATGCGTCGTGGCCGCCGGGGTGCCGATACGAATCCCCGAAGTGACGAAGGGAGAACGTGTCTCGTTGGGGATCGTATTCTTGTTCACTGTGATGCCGGCCCGATCCAGCGCCTCTTCGGCCGCTTTGCCGGTCAGGCCGGTGGAAGTGAGATCCACCAGCATCATGTGATTGTCAGTTCCGCCCGAAACCAGGCGCAGGCCTTTGCCCGTCAATGCGTCCGCCAGAGCCTTTGCATTTTTGACAATCTGTCCCTGATAGGCGTTGAACTCCGGGGTCAGGGCCTCTTTGAAGGCAACGGCCTTGGCCGCTATCACATGCATGAGGGGACCGCCCTGAATGCCGGGAAAGATGTTGGAGTTCAGGGTCTTGGCGTATTTTTCCCGGCAGAGGATCATCCCGCCACGCGGACCTCTGAGAGTCTTGTGGGTCGTTGTGGTGACAAACTCGGCATAGGGAACCGGGTTGGGATGCAGTCCCGCAGCCACAAGGCCGGCGATATGGGCCATGTCAACCATCACAACGGCGCCGACTGCATCGGCTATGGCGCGGAACCTGGAGAAATCAATAATGCGCGGATAGGCGCTGGCGCCAACCACTATCATCTTCGGCTGATGCTGGCGCGCGAGTTTTTCCACATCGTCATAGTCGATGGTTTCCGTATCAGGGGAGACACCGTAAAAGACTACGTTGAAAAGTTTTCCCGAGAAGTTGGCGGGGCTGCCATGGGTCAGGTGCCCCCCGTGGGAAAGGTTCATGCCGAGAATGGTGTCGCCTGGTTTCAACGCGGAAAAATAGACCGCCATGTTCGCCTGGGAGCCGGAATGGGGCTGTACATTTGCATGTTCAGCTCCGAACAGCTTTTTTGCCCGCTCAATCGCCAGATTCTCCACCACATCAACCTGTCCGCATCCTCCGTAGTAACGCTTTCCAGGGTATCCCTCGGCATACTTGTTGGTCATTATGGAGCCCTGGGCTTCCAGGACTGCTTCGGAGACAAAGTTTTCCGAAGCTATAAGTTCCAGATTATACTCCTGTCGCTCCGTCTCCAGGCGGATTGCGCCCGCCACTTCCGGATCAAAACTTTCAAGTATCGACATTTATTTCTCCTTGGGTTTAATGAAAAACGAAACGGGACCTTTCAAGTCCCGTATGGTCTTCCTTTTCTAATGTTCCGGTATGGCGGATGGAATACAGGAAAAAGCGCTTATTTGCAGAGTTCCCTCTCCAGAGCGGCGATCTTGTCCAACCGTCCCTGGTGGCGCCCTCCTTCAAACTCGGAATCCAGCCAGGTCGCGACCATTTCACTAGCCTCGTTCTCATCGATGACCCTGCCGCCCAGGACAAGAATGTTGGCGTTGTTGTGCTGCTTCGCCATCTTCGCCATGTATGTATCAGCGGCAAGCGCTGCTCTGACCCCGGGAAACTTGTTGGCGACAATGGACATTCCTATGCCCGTCCCGCAGGCCAGCACCCCCTTTTCCGCCTGACCGGTGGAAACCATTCGCGCCACCTTTTCGCCGAAATCAGGGTAATCCACGGAATTTCCATCATTGGTGCCCAGATCCTCGAAGGGTATCCCTCTCCCCTTCAGAAGAATCTTTATCGCTTCCTTCAACTCGAACCCGCCGTGATCACTGCCGATTGCTATCATCTTCATCCTCTCAAACCCTCTTGAAGAGGAGAGTGGCATTCGTCCCGCCGAATCCGAAGGAATTTGAAAGCGCGTAATTGATTACGGCCTCTCTCGGCGTGTTGGGGACGAAATCCAGATCGCACTCCGGATCCGGCTCCTGGTAGTTCATGGTCGGCGTCGCAATACCGTGATGCATTGACATCATGGTGTATACAGCCTCAACACCACCCGCCGCTCCCAGCAGATGACCGGTCATGGACTTGGTGGATGACACCATCAATTTTCCGGCATGGGCGCCGAAAACCTTTTTGATGGCCATAGTCTCATACAGATCGTTCATGGGAGTAGATGTTCCGTGGGCATTAATGAAATCAACCTCTTCCGGATTGACTCCAGCATTGTCCAGGGCCATCTTCATACAGCGGGCCGCACCTTCCCCTTCCGGAGCTGGGGCGGTAAGGTGATACGCGTCTCCGGTCAGTCCATATCCCACGATCTCCGCATAGATCCTCGCGCCACGCTTTTTCGCCGATTCATATTCCTCCAGGATCACGATTCCGGCGCCCTCGGCCAGGATAAAACCGTCGCGATTCTTCTCGAAAGGTCTGGACGCCCCCTTGGGGTCATCGTTGCGGGTAGACAATGCTCTCATTACGGCAAAGCCGCCTACGGCCAGAGGAGTCACAACCGATTCCGTGCCCCCTGCAAACATGGCATCGGCGTCTCCCCGCCTGATAATCTGATATGCGTCTCCGATGGAATGTGTTCCGGTGGCGCAGGCTGAAACAGATGAGACATTGGGCCCCTTGGCGCCAAATCTGATGGATATATGCCCGGGCGCCAGATTGGTGATGAGCATCGGGATGAAGAAAGGCGATATCTTCCTGTAGCCTCCTTCCTGAAGCGCAGTGTGATACTTTTCAATGGTAGGAAGGCCTCCCAGACCGGCGCCCACGAGAACGCCAACCCTGTCCGCGTTGTCTTCGGTAACCCGCAGGCCGGAATCCTCAATGGCGAACTGGGCGGCAGCCAGGGAATACTGGATAAAAAGGTCCATCTTTTTGATTTCCTTTTTATCAATGAATTCCTCGGCATTGAAGCCTTTCACTTCCCCGGCGATCTTGACCGGGAAATCGGTGACATCAAAACGGGTTATCCGGTCAATCCCTGATACGCCGGCAAGCAACGCGTCCCAGTTGCTCTGATTTCCGATACCCAACGGAGAAACGACCCCGATTCCCGTAACAACGACTCTTCTCATAAAATGAATGCTCCCTTGATGCTCACATCCTCCTGAAAACTAGACAAGACAGGAGTTACAAACAGAACTAAGGGGGAATCTCTTCCCCCCCGTCACCGGACTAGGTGTGGTCCGCGATGTAATCAACAGCGTCCTGCACAGTCGCGATTTTTTCGGCGTCCTCATCGGAGATCTCGATGTCAAACTCCTCTTCGAGGGCCATTACCAGTTCTACGGTATCAAGAGAGTCAGCGCCGAGGTCGTCCATGAACGAAGCCTCTCCAGTCACCTGTGCCTCATCTACGCCCAACTGCTCGGCAATTATCTCTTTAACCCTTTTTTCTATTGACGACATTTCAGTTCCTCCATTCAAGATTATTGACGTTTTCCATAGGTCGAGTTTGACTTCTTTTGCTTATTAACATGATTTTCGGAAATTGCAAAAGGGATTTTTACATGTGCATGCCGCCGTTTACATCCAGAACATGGCCTGTTATGTAACTCCCCATATCTGACACAAGAAAATATACGGCATTGGCTACATCCTCCGCCGTGCCGAACCTGCTGACAGGAATCCGGTTCAGGAGATCTTCGCGGATGTTTTCCGACAGGGCTCTGGTCATATCGGTTTCAATGAAACCGGGAGCAACGGCATTCACCGTGATGTTGCGCTTCGCATACTCTCTGGCTACCGCCTTGGTAAATCCGATGACACCAGCCTTGCTGGCGCAGTAGTTTGCCTGCCCCACGTTCCCTATCTCAGCAACCACCGAACTGATATTCACAATCCTTCCGCCCTTGGCCTTTGACATCAGCTTGACGGCCTGACGGGTACAGGCGAACGTGCCGGTCAGGTTCACCGCCATGACCTCTTGCCAGTCTTCGTCCTTCATGCGCATCAACAATCCGTCGCGAGTTATTCCCGCATTGTTTACCAGGATGTCAAGGACGCCCAATTCTTCGGTGACCGTGCGAAATAGTCTTTCAACATCATCGATTCTGCCCACGTTCACTTCACAGGGAATGGCCTTTCCGCCCATCGAAGCTATCTCTTCGGCGGTCTTTTTCGCCCGCTCCATGGATGTCGCGGTAACAACGACATCCGCCCCCTCACGCGCCAGTTTGAGCGCCACCGCCCTACCTATCCCTCGTGATGCGCCGGTAATCAGAGCTGTTTTGCCTTTGAGATTCATACGGCCTCCCCCAGGATTGCCTTGAATCCGGTCAGGTCATCAAAGTTTTTCACCTGAACCGTCTTGTCAATCTTCCTGACCAGTCCAGACAATACCTTACCGGGTCCCAGTTCGAAAAAGCTTGTGACTCCTGACTGAACAAGCTCACGCACGGACCTTTCCCATAGAACCGGCGAGCTGATCTGAGCCACCAGCAATCCAGTCGTTTTCTCGCTGTCCGAATAGGGTTTGGCCTCGACATTGCTGACAACAGGAGTAGAAAAAGGGTGCAATTGGATCGAATGAAGAGTCTCCTCCAGACGCTTCCCGGCAGGCGCCATAAGGGCGCAGTGGGAAGGGACACTGACCGGCAGGGTAACGACCTTACGGATACCACGCGCCCTGGCAGTGGCGACAGCCCGTTCGACGGCGGCGGCATGGCCTGATATGACAACCTGCCCCGGACAGTTGAAATTCGCGGGCACGACTATTTCACCTTCCGCGGCCTCCCGGCAGATATCTTCCACCACTTCCGCCTCAACGCCCAGAATGGCCGCCATGGCGCCGGTTCCTACAGGGACCGCCTCCTGCATGTATCTTCCACGCAAGCGAACAACACGAAGAGCATCACCCAAAGTCAAGGCGCCAGCGGATACCAGCGCGGAGTATTCGCCGAGGGAATGCCCCGCGAGATAGGCTGGAGTAATATCCGTCTCCGATTGAAGAAGGCGTGAAAAGGCAATGCTGGTCGCCAGAAGCGCCGGTTGCGTGTTTTCGGTCAACTGCAGTCCTTCTTCGGGCCCTTCGAAGCATAGCCTGGAAAGGGCGAAGCCCAGCGCATCGTCGGCCTCTTCGTAGGTATGCCTGACAACGGCGAAATTTTGGAAAAGCTCCCTGCCCATCCCCTGATACTGGGAACCCTGGCCCGGAAAAAGAAATGCGGTCAGCGACATTATGCCACCTCCCGTGACTGCCATCTGATCATGGCCGATGCCCAGGTAAGCCCGCCGCCAAAGGAATCCAGAAGGACAAGATTTCCATTCTTGATCCTTCCAGAGCGGTTTGCTTCATCAAGGGCTATGGGGATAGACGCAGCGGAGGTATTGCCGTATCGTTCCAGATTTATGAACACTTGCTCCGGCGAAAGCCCCAGCCTCTTTCCTATGGCATCGATAATCCGGCGGTTCGCCTGATGGGAAATAAACAGATTGATATCAGCCGAGGTCATATTGTTTGCCGTAAGGGCCTGATGGGCAGCGTCTTCCATGGCGCGCACCGCCAGCTTGAACACCTCGTTGCCCTGCATCTTGATGAAAGCCAGATTTTCTCCGGGGAACCGACCCGAGGCCGGATTTCTGCTGCCGTATCCGGGCTGATGAAGAAGCTCCCAGTATGTCCCGTCGGAATTAACATGTGTGGAAAGGATACCAACACCTTCATCAACCGCGTCAAGAACTACCGCGCCCGCGCCGTCGCCGAAGAGAACACAGGAGTTCCTGTCGGTCCAGTCGACTATTCGTGTCAAGGTCTCCGCGCCGATGACAAGGGCCTTTCGCGCACGGCCGGATCGCATGAAGGAATCAACAATGGACAGACCAAACAGGAAGCCGGAGCACGCCGCGGAGATATCAAATGCAACCGCTTTGGAGGCCTTGAGGTTTTTCTGGACTAGACACGCGGTTGCCGGAAATGGAAAGTCCGGAGTAACCGTACCGACCACTATCATGTCCAGTTCTTCAGGCGAGACATTCGCCATTTCCAGGGCTTTTTGCGCGGCTTTCGTCGCAAACGTAGAGGTAAACTCTCCGTCCGCTGCCATCCGCCTCTCCTTGATACCGGTCCTGGTGATTATCCACTCGTCACTGGTATCTACCATCTTTTCCAGATCGGAATTGGTCAATACCTTTTCAGGAACCGCGGAACCGGTTCCCACAATTCGAGCATGAGCCATAGTTCCCACCTTTTCAGCAGGCAGCCTTGCTGTTCAAATCTTCCCTTGACTGCTTGCCATGCGTAATATTGTGCTGCATTTTTTCCGCCATTTTTTGATTGACGCCCTTTCTGGCGTAATCATGTGCGAAACGAATGGCATTCTTGATGGCTTTCGCGCTGGAGCCGCCATGGCAAATCATTCCCACACCGTTAATCCCCAGCAGCGGCGCCCCGCCATATTCAGAATAATCGACCTTCTTCCGGAAATTCCGGAATGCACCGCGAACAAATAAATATCCTATCTTGGAAAAGAGGCTCTGCTTAATCTCCTGCTTGAGCATTCTACCGACGGCCTCCACAAGACCCTCGGAAAGTTTCAGAACGATGTTGCCGACAAAACCGTCGAAGACCACAACGTCCGCATTGCCATTGAAAATATCCCGTCCCTCCACGTAGCCTAAATAATTGAAAGATGCGCCACGCAGAAGGTTGTTGGCCTCACGGGTCAGTTCGTTTCCCTTGCACTCTTCCTCGCCGTTGGAAAGGAGCCCAACACGCGGACTTGCGATATCCATGAAATACTTGGCGTACACTTCCCCCATGAAGGCAAACTGGACGAGGTTCTGTGGCTTGCAATCAACATTTCCACCGACATCAAGGACTAGTGTTTCACCTCGCAGATTGGGAAAGATGGTGGCAATTGCCGGTCTGTCAATCCCTTTCATACGGCCGAGCACAAACATCCCGGCGGCCATGGTTGCTCCGGAATTTCCAGCGCTGACCACGGCATCCGCCTTACCCTCTTTTACCAATTCACAGGCAATCCGGATTGAAGAATTCTTCTTCCTGCGAATGGCATCGGAAGCGGAGTCATGCATTTCCACCACTTCGCTGGCATGAACAATGGAAATATCAAGACCGGAACAATCGTGTTTTTCAAGTTCACGGCTCAGGGCGTCATTATCACCAACCAGCGTAACCGCGATGCCGAATTCGCGGGCGGCTGCAACCGCTCCATCCACCTCTACAGCGGGAGCATTATCACCGCCCATTCCGTCAACGGCAACTCTCATATGTAATCACCCGGTCCATACCTGAAATTAAGGAGAAAAAAACCATCCTATAGGTCTTCCGCCTTTATGACTTCCCTTCCTTTGTACATTCCACAGGAAGGACATGCGCGATGGGGAAGCTTGGGCGCCTTGCATTGCGGACAGGTGGACACATTTGGAGGCGTGAGGAAATCATGGGCTCTCCTCATGTTTTTACGCGACTTGGAAGTTTTCTTTTTTGGAACTGCCATCTGTTTATTTCTCCTTCTATTTTTTTACTTTAAAGTCCTTCAGCGCGCTGAATGAAAATCCGGTTCCGGCGCGATTACAGCCACAATCTTCAGCATTAAGGTCAGCGCCGCAGATGACGCACAGTCCGCGGCAATCCTCTTGGCAAAGGGGTTTGATGGGAATGTCCAGAACAATCTGCTCTTCTATCTCTCTGGTTAAATCGATTTCATCACCCTCATAGGGAGCGGAAACAAGGTCCTCCCCTGTAAGAGCAACCTCTTCTTCCATGGCAATATCCGTTGCCCTGGAGTAAAAAACCGTGAAATCAGATACAATATCCGTTTCAAATTCGTTCAGACAACGGGAGCAGGAAAACCGCGCCCTTGTAGCTACCCGGCCGAGTACCCTTATGTGGTCAAACTCTTTTTCAGCTGTGATCTCCAGATGCAAGGGCTGGAGGAATTCACATTCACCATCCGCCTGTAGTTGAACCAGGACCGGATAACCTGAGACCGGCTCCTGGGCCGAGAGAATGAGCGGTTTTTCAGAAAGCCCTTCTACCCTTATTTTCATGGAGTTTTCAATACCCTTATCGAAAGTTTTGAAGTATAAAGATACGCTTCTTGTTTTGTCAAGGAAATTAAACCCGCTGAAACAGACCACGTCAAAGGCCTCCTCCAGCGGGTGCGGGATGTGAAGAAATCATTTCCGCCGGGCCATTTTCAACGCACACATGTCAGCAAAGGATCCATGCCATGAAACAAAAAGTGCCCTTTAACATCGTGCTGGTTGAGCCGGAAATTCCGCCCAATACCGGCAATATCGCGCGACTTTGCGGCGCAACCCGTTCCGTGCTCCATCTTGTCGGCAAACTCGGCTTTTCCACGGATGACAGGGCTTTGAAAAGAGCCGGGCTCGATTACTGGAAGGAGGTGGACATCAGGTACTGGGACTGTTTTGAAGAATTAAAGCGAAACCATCCTTCCGGACGCTTCTTCTACACGAGCAAAAAGGCCAAAAAGTCATACGTATCGGTGAAATACCGGGCCGGTGACTTTCTGGTCTTTGGCAAGGAAACCGCCGGACTTCCGGAGGAGCTCCTCACGGCCCATCCTGAATCCGCCATCAGGATCCCCATTTTCGGCAACGTGAGAAGTCTCAACCTTTCCACCGCCGCGGGCATCGTTCTTTACGAGGCCCTTCGTCAGACGGGAATGCTGGACGACGGGCAGTAAGCCCAAGAAATGCAAGCTGCGGTTATCGAGCAGTCACCTTGAGCCCCAGTTCCCTGACCTGTTTCAGGTCCACGGCCGAGGGCGCCTCCGACATGAGACAGGCGCCCTTCTGTGTCTTGGGAAAGGCGATAACGTCACGTATGGACTCGCTTCCGGTCAGAAGCATTATCAGACGGTCCATTCCAAACGCAATGCCTCCGTGGGGTGGAGTCCCGTACTCGAGGGCATCCAGCAAAAACCCGAATTTCAACCTTGCATCCTCGTCGGAAATCCCCAGCAGGCGGAACATGAGAGACTGAATCTTTTCCTGGTGGATACGAATGCTTCCGCCTCCTATCTCATTGCCATTCAGCACCAGGTCATAGGCCTTTGCCCTGCACAGGCCGGGATCGGACTCGAGCTTCTCAAGGTCTTCATCCATGGGCGCGGTGAAAGGATGATGCACGGCCACCCATCTTTTCTCCTCGTCATCCCATTCAAGAAGGGGGAAGTCGGTAATCCACACGAAGCCGAAGGTGCTGCCGTCTACCAGTTTCAAGGTCTGGGCAAGGCGGTTTCTCAGCCTTCCCAGGGAGTCGTTCACGATTTTCGCCTTATCGGCCACAAAGAGGAGAAGGTCCCCTTCTTCAGCGCCAAACGCCGCGTTCATGGCCGATATCTCCTCTTCGGTAAAGAATTTGGCTATGGGTGATTGCCAGCCTTCGGAGGTCATCTTCACATACGCCAGTCCCTTTGCTCCGTAAATCTTCACAAATTCAGTAAGTTCGTCAATCTCCTTGCGGGACATGCCCGAGCAACCCTTGGCATTGATCCCTTTCACAATGCCACCGGAGGCAACCACTTCGGAGAAGACCTTGAAACCGCTCTTCGCGACCATGTGGGACAGTTCCACCAGTTCCAGGCCAAAGCGGATATCCGGGTTATCGACTCCAAAACGCCGAATCGCCTCGGCATAGGTCATGCGAGGCATGGGAAGTTCCGGTTTGGCCCCGGACACCTCGTCAAAGATCTTCGCTATAAGCCCTTCCATAACCGAAATGACGTCTTCCCTGTCTACAAAAGACATTTCACAGTCGATCTGGGTGAACTCAGGCTGACGATCCGCCCGCAGGTCCTCATCCCTGAAGCAGCGAACTATCTGATAGTAGCGGTCGAAACCTGAAACCATCAATATCTGCTTGAAAAGCTGTGGAGACTGGGGCAGGGCATAGAAATGCCCCTGATTGATCCGGGAAGGAACAAGAAAATCGCGGGCGCCTTCGGGGGTGGATTTCGTCAGGTATGGCGTCTCAACCTCGATGAAGCCATTTTCCGAGAGAAAAACACGGGTAATCTCACTTACACGGGAACGTAGGAGTAGATTTCGCTGTAGCGTCGGCCTTCTCAGATCGAGATATCGATGCTTTAGCCTGATGTTCTCCGCCACATCTACATGCTCGTCCAGGGTGAAAGGCAGGGCTTTCGCCCGGTTCAGAACCCGACACTCGGTCACCAGCACCTCAACCTCTCCGGTCTTCATGGCGGGATTCGTGGTTCCTTCCGGCCGGGCGAGGACCTGCCCCTTCACCGCCAGAACAAATTCGTTTCTTACTTGTTCGGCCTTGGCATGGGCGTCCGGGCTTTTCTCAGGATCAAAAACGACCTGGGCGATCCCTTCGCGGTCACGCAGGTCCACAAATATGAGGCCTCCATGATCCCGACGCCTCATGGTCCACCCCATCAAAACGACCTCTTTTCCTATATCAGCCGCGGACAAAGTGCCGCAATAACGGCTTCTTTTCCAGTCCCCCAGAAAATCAATCACGATATGACCTCCATTCAATAGATGCGAAACTTATGGAGTATACTGAAATTACCATGCCCGTTCAAGGAATAAAGCGTTGCATTAAGAATGGCGCCAATGTCACCTCTTCCACGAACCAGGCATCAAGCGTAGTTCGAGGCCTTTGGAAACCTGATGGGGAGGATAGTTGAAAAACGGGTATGGTCGGGTTGCGGTTAAAGTTGTTCACCCATGTGCGGATGCTTGAGAAAGGAAAATATCTCCAGTGCGTCGGTGTTTCCGTCGATAAGGTAACTTTTCTTCAGTGCCTTTATTACCGAGGCATGGATTTCGGCGAGCCGGCATCGCGCTTCGTTGATAAAAGCGTTATGGGGCTCTTCAGGGAGAAACGATCCACGATAGAGATCCTGTGCATTTTCAAGCAGTTTGCGCGCCGACTTGGTATCGCCCCTCACCAGGCGCCTGATCCCATGTGTCGCACTATGGGTGAAATCGCTGACGTCCAGGCCCATGGAAAGGTTATTAATCCGCACGGCCTCTCCCTGGGTAAGAACGGGAGGCGCGCAACCGCAACCCGAAAAAGACTTCCGCAAGCGGCTAAGGGTTGTTTTGAAATTCTTCTCACCGGACTCCGTATTGCACCCGGGCCAAAGGGCTTCAATAACCTTGTGACGATGAACCCACTGGTCATAGGTGACCAGCAGGCAGCAAAAGAGAAGGCGAGCCTTCCGGCTTTCCCAGACAATGGAAACAGGCTCCCCATCGCGGAAGATGGTGAGCCCTCCGAAAGTGCGCACCTTAATGAAGTTATTGCTGTTTTCCTTCACCTTGCCCTCCGCACTCGTTGATCATCCAGAATGGTTTCCAATTCTTTTCACGGACGCGGATATTGTTTCGCGTAAAGCGCGGTTTAGTCGCCGATCATGAAAAAGAGCATTTTTTATATAACAGAATGGATGGCAAGTCAAACGGGATTTTGAGATTCTACTAATTTATGGACACACAAAAAACGCGGATGAAGCATGAATCGCCGGTTTCCAACTCGGGATGCCGGCGGGAAAGGAATTCAGACCGGCGCCAGTCCGGCTGAGAGAATATGTTTAGTCAGGAGAGCGAAATCATCCAGCGACAGTGTTTCACCCCTCCTCCGGGGATCAATGCCGGCGCTCTCCAAAACCCTCCTGAGTCCGGCTTCATCAGCCAACGCATCCATCCCTTTAAGGCAGTTGAGCAGGGTCTTTCGTCTCTGGGCGAAAGAAGCCTTTACAACGCGGCGAAAAAGCAGTTCGTCTCCCACATCAACACGAGATTTCCCAAGAACGCGAAAACGGAGGACAACCGAATCCACTTTGGGCACGGGACGAAAAGAGGCAGGTTTAACCGACATAACCCTCTCCACGTCAAAATATAACCGGCAGAACACCGTGAGAACTCCATAGTCTTTGCAGGACGGTGGCGCCAGCAGCCGGTCGCCGACCTCCTTCTGCAGCATCAGCAACAGCTCGGAAAACATGGCGCGCTCTTCGATAAAACGGAATAATATCTGTGATGAAATATTATAAGGGAGATTGGCCACCACCTTCCATTTATCACCCGAGGAATACCGGAGCGCCTCCTGAAGGTTTACGCGTAGTATGTCCGCATTGATTATCTCAAGGGACTGATAGCCGCCAAGCTCATTACGCAGCACGGGCACGAGGTCCCTGTCATACTCCACGGCAACCACCCTCGCGGCTGCTTCCGCGAGCCGGGAGGTGAGCGCACCCCTGCCCGGTCCTACCTCGAGAACCATATCCTCCGGCGAGATGTCGGCTGCCTTCACAATGTTCGCCAGGACATTTCCGTCAACGAGAAAATTCTGCCCCAGCGCTTTTTTCGCTCTCATAGTCCCCATTAATCAGCGCTCCATCCGTTCAGCAAGGGAGTCCAGTGACCAAGAGACCCTGGCATCCATATCCAACCTGCTTTCAAAACCGTTTTCCAGGTAATAATCGGCGGGAACAGCTATCATTGCCCCATTATCGGTGCATAGCACGGGAGAGGGAATGAAGAGATCCACACCCGTTTCTCCGGCCATTTCCTTCATGGCTGAACGTAGCCCGCTGTTGCAGGCGACCCCCCCTGCCACCACCAGTCGTGACACGCCGGTTCGCTGAATCGCCAACCTGGTCTTCTCCACCAGCACCTCGCAGACCGCGGCCTGAAACGAGGCGCACAGGTCTGACAGGGCCTCACCCTCCAATCCATTCC
>CAZFCG010000039.1:0-30994 GCA_964517595.1 uncultured Geobacter sp.
GCCGAAAGACGGCAATCGGAGAGAACGAAGGATGCCTCCAACTGCCGAATCTAGGATAAAAGCAAATGGAACTGAAAGACAGGAAGATACTGGTAGTAGGACTGGCCCGAACCGGGGCCTCGGTGGCGCGCTTTCTCTCCGAGCGCGGAGCTCGGGTCACCGTGACCGACAGACGGGAACGGGAGGCTGTCGCCTCTTTCATCGAAAGTCTGCAAGGACGCGATGTGACCTTTGAACTGGGGCGGCATGGGGATGAGACGTTTCTGTCCGCGGACCTGATCGTGGTGAGTCCAGGCGTGCCCATGGACATCGCTCCCCTCAAGCTTGCCGTGTCCCGGGGGATCCCGGTAATCAGTGAGATTGAACTGGCGTACCGCTTCATCGACGCGCCCCTTGCCGCCATCACCGGCACCAACGGCAAGACCACCACCACCACGCTTGCCGGCGAGATCTTTACGGCGTGTGGTTTCAAAACCTTTGTGGGAGGCAATATCGGCAGGCCACTCATCGATCTGGTCACCTCCGGGGAGATCGTCGATCGGGTGGTCGCCGAGATCAGTTCCTTCCAACTGGAAGGGATCGAGAGGTTCCGTCCTCGGGTGGCGGTGCTTCTCAATATCACCGAAGACCACCTGGACCGATACGCGAGCTATCAGGAGTACATCGACGCCAAGGCCCGGGTCTTCGCCAACCAGACCTCCGACGATTTCGCCGTCCTGAATGTGGACGACCCTCTGGTCGCCGGTTACGCGAAGAAGATCCCGTCCCGCGTGGCGCCCATGAGCAGGCATGACGTCCTGGAGCAGGGGATTTTCTACCGTGACGGCATCATCACCTTCAAATGGGAGGGACGGGTCGAGCGTTTCCCTACCTCCGCATTCAAGCTGAGGGGGGTGCATAATCTGGACAACTGCATGGCCGCCTTGGCGACGGCGCTGCTCATGGGGTGCGATGCCGCGCCCGCCCTGGCAGCCGTGGAAGTCTTCCCCGGTCTTCCTCACCGCATGGAACTGGTGGCGACGGTGAACGGAGTCGCCTACTACAACGACAGCAAAGGGACCAACGTGGGAAGCGTGGTGAAGTCACTGGAGAGTTTCTCCGGAAACATCACCCTTATCGCAGGGGGCAGGGACAAGGGTGGAGAATACGCTCCCCTTGCCGAATTGGTGCGGCGCCGGGTCAGGCGCCTGATCCTTCTCGGAGAGGCGAAGGAGAGGATCAAGGACGCCCTCGGGCATCTGACGGACACGATCCTGGTGGAAAGTCTGGAAGAGGCCGTTCGGGAGGCCCATCGCCTGGCGCGGCCGGGCGAGATTGTTCTCTTCTCCCCGGCATGCTCCAGCTTCGACATGTTCCGCAACTACGAAGAGAGGGGAGAGCGTTTCGCCTCCCTGGCCCGCTCTCTTCCCCAAGGAAACGGCTAGATGAACAAGGCTGAGGGACACGATCTCATCATACTGCTCATGGCGGTGGCGCTCACCTGCTTCGGGATCGTCATGGTATACTCTTCCTCTTCCATAATGGCGGTGAAGAAATATCATGATGAGTTCCATTTTCTGAAGCGCCAGGGTATTTTCGCCTGTCTCGGCATGGGCGCCATGATCTGGGCCATGAGGGTCGACTACCACGTGTGGAAGAGGCTGGCCGTCCCGATCCTTATCGGCTGTCTTGCCCTTCTGGGACTGGTGCTTGTCCCGGGCATCGGAGGGAGCGCGGGCGGATCCTCCCGATGGATATCGCTGCCCGGGTTTTCACTTCAGCCATCAGAGCTGGCCAAGATCGCCTTTATCATGTACATGGCCTACTCCCTGGACAAGAAGCAGGCAAAGGTGAAGTCTTTTCTGACCGGCTTCCTTCCCTACATGGTGGTTCTCGCCGTCATGCTCCTCCTTCTTCTGAAGCAACCGGACCTTGGCTCCTCGCTCACTCTGGGCTTTGTAGCCATGATAATGCTCTTTGCCGCCGGAACCAGGCTGTCCTATATCCTGTCCATGGTTTTTCTGTCGCTCCCTTTTCTCTACTATGCCATCATGAACGTGGACTACCGCCGCAGGCGCATCATGGCGTTCCTTAACCCCTGGGAGGACCCTACCAATACCGGCTTCCAGATAATCCAGTCGTGGATCGCGGTGGGCACGGGAGGGATCTTCGGCCAGGGGCTGGGCGAGGGTAAGCAGAAGCTTTTCTATCTTCCGGAAGCCCACACCGACTTTATCTTTTCCGTCGTGGGAGAAGAACTGGGCTTCGTCGGTTTCATGATTATCTCCTCCATGTTCCTTTTGCTGCTCATGAGGGGGATACGCGTAGCGCTTTATGCGGAGGACAACTTCGGCCGCTCCCTGGCATTCGGCATTACCTGCCTGCTGGGTCTGGAGGCGTTCGTGAACATTGCGGTCGTTACCGGCATATTCCCCACCAAGGGGCTGGCCCTTCCCTTTATCAGCTACGGGGGAAGTTCCCTGATCATGAGCCTTTTCGCGGTGGGCATTCTGCTTAATGTTTCTTCCCGGGTGAGGGTGACGCCGTGAGATTGATCATCGCGGGCGGCGGCACCGGCGGCCACCTCTTTCCGGGGATTGCGGTGGCCGAGGAGTTTCTCGGCCGGGACGGAAAGAACGAAGTGCTCTTCGTGGGCACGGCGCGGGGAATCGAGGCAAGGGTCCTCCCCAGGCTTGGATACAGGTTGGAATGCATCTCCACCACCGGGCTGAGGGGGATGGGCCTTGTTTCAAAGGTAAAGGGGGTGTGGCTCCTGCTGGCGGGATACCTGCAGTCGCGGAAAATAGTCAGGGAATTCCGGCCTGATATGGTTCTGGGGGTCGGAGGCTATGCCTCCGGGCCGCTCGTCCTCGCCGCGGAACGTAACGGTTACCCCTGCTTCATCCATGAGCAGAACGCCCTTCCGGGGCTCACCAACCGCCTGCTGGCGAAGCGCGCGAAACAGGTATTCATCTCCCTTGAGGAGTCGCGGAAATTCGTGCCGGAAGGAAAGGCGGTTCTCACCGGCAATCCTCTGCGTCGGCGGATTCTGGAAAGTGTCCAGGGGAAACGGGCGGAGACCGGAACCGGCGGCAGGTTTCATCTCCTGATCTTCGGCGGCAGCGCGGGCGCTCACCGGATCAACATGGCCATGGTATCCGCACTGCCTCGCCTGGCGGATATCAGGGAGCGATTATCCATAACCCATCAGACCGGCGAGAAGGATCTGGCCGAGGTGAGAAGTGCCTATGCAAAGGAAGGATTTCAGGCGGAGGTCATACCCTTCATTGACGACATGGCGGCGGCCTACGGACGGGCGGATCTGATTGTCTGCCGCGCGGGCGCGACCACCATCGCCGAGGTAACCGCGTGCGGCAAGGCCTGCGTCTTCGTCCCCTTTCCCTATGCGACGGACGACCATCAGCGGAAAAACGCCGAGGCGCTCGTGGGGAAGGACGCCGGCTTCATGATCCATGACCGGGAACTTTCCGGAGAGACACTGTCGGCGCTGATCTCGGATTTGTCCCGTAAGCCGGAAAAGCTGAAGGCCGTCGGTGAAAACGCGGCCGGACTGGCGCGTCCGGATGCGGCAAGAGTAATCGTTGATGCGCTGCTGGCGGGTATATAGTCCAATATTATTAATTCAGAGAGCTCACGGGATGAGCAATAAGAGGTTTCATGTACGGAAGAATTTCCAAGATACATTTCGTCGGCATAGGCGGCATCGGAATGAGCGGCATCGCGGAGGTGCTCCTGAATCTGGGTTACAAGGTTTCCGGATCGGACCTGCGGCGTTCCGAGATCACGGACCGCCTTGCCGGGTTGGGAGGAGAGATATTCTACGGCCATACCAGGGAGAATATAGCGGGCGCGGATGTGGTGGTAATCTCCAGCGCGGTCAAGGAAGATAATCCCGAGGTTCTGGAGGCCAAGGAATACCTCATCCCGGTAATTCCCAGGGCGGAGATGCTCGCCGAGTTGATGAGAATGAAGTACGGGATCGCCATTGCCGGGACCCACGGCAAGACCACCACCACCTCCATGGTCGCCACTCTCCTCGGCCACGGCGGCGTTGATCCCACCATCGTCATAGGCGGGAGGCTCAATTCCCTCGGCACCAATGCCCGGCTGGGACAGGGCAAGTTTCTCGTGGCCGAGGCTGACGAATCGGACGGCTCGTTCCTGAAGCTTTCTCCGACCATTGCCGTGGTGACGAACATCGACGCTGATCACCTGGATTTCTACAGCGGCATCGATGAGATCAGGGATACCTTCGTGGAGTTCATCAACAAGGTGCCCTTCTTCGGACTTGCGGTCCTGTGCCTCGACAACGGCAATGTGGCGGGCATCATCCCGAGAGTGAAGAAACGCTTTATAACCTATGGGTTGAGCGCCCAGGCGGATTTCCGCGCTATCGACGTCCGGCTTGAGGGATTTACCACTTCCTTTGCCGTGCAGTACCGGGGCGAACGGCTCGGAGAGATTTCCTTCCGCCTCCCCGGCGCCCATAACGTGCTTAACGCCCTGGCCTCGGTTGCGGTGGCCATGGAGCTGAATATCCCTTTCCCCGTGATCCAGGAGGGATTCCAGGCCTTTGGCGGGGTGGGCCGCCGATTCCAGGTTAAAGGAGAGGTGGACGGCATCATGGTGGTGGATGACTATGGACATCATCCCACCGAGATAAGGGCGACCCTCGCGGCTGCCAAGGGCGGCTGGGAGAGACGGCTCGTGGTGGTGTTCCAGCCGCACCGATACACCCGGACAAAGGAACTGTTCGAGGAGTTTGTCAAGGCATTTTATGACGCCGATGTGCTTATTCTGACCGATATCTATCCGGCGGGCGAGCAACCCATAGAGGGAGTTACCTCGGAGGCCCTCGCGAAGAGCCTTCGCATGCACGGCCAGAAGGATGTCACCTGCATCTCGTCCAAAGAAGAGATCGTGGATCACCTCCTTCGGATCCTGAAGCCGGACGACATCCTCCTGACCCTGGGAGCGGGCAATATCTGGCAGACGGGCGAGGCCCTGCTCAAGAGTCTGGGGAAGGATCTTTGAAAAAAGGTTTTGAAGAGCTGCTCCGGGAAACGGTGCGCGGTATAATCCTGCGCGACGAGCCTCTTTCCCGCCACACCTCGCTGCGGGTTGGCGGTCCGGCCGACTGGTTCATTTCTCCCGCGGATTCCGAAGACCTGAAGGGGTTGCTGGGACTTTTGTCCGTCCATGGGATGCCACGCCTGATCATCGGCGGGGGGTTCAACCTCCTTGTCAGGGACCGGGGTTTTCGCGGCGCCGTGATTTCCCTGGACAGATTTGACCGGCTGGATATGGTTGATAACCATCTGCTTCGCACGGAGGCCGGCGCGGTCAACCTCGCCCTGGTGAATTTCGCCCTTGAAAGAGGCCTGTCCGGTCTGGAGTTTCTGGTGG
This sequence comes from uncultured Geobacter sp., assembly GCA_964517595.1. Lineage (GTDB taxonomy): Bacteria > Desulfobacterota > Desulfuromonadia > Geobacterales > Geobacteraceae > RPRC01. Next base: position 5,407 of record CAZFCG010000039.1, read on the forward strand.
GAATTCCCGGGAGAGTCGGCGGGGCGCTGGCCATGAACGCGGGGGTCGGGACGGAGACGATTACAGGCCCCCTGGAAACTCTCGTTTCCCTGAGAGACGGCAGCGTCGTTACAGCTGAAAAGGGGAAGCTGGAGTATGGATATCGTTATCTGTGTCTTGCTCCCGGCGAGGTGATTATAGAGGCCGTATTCAGGCTGGAACAGGGGCCTCGGGAGGAAATAGGGAAGCGTATGGATGATTTTCTGGCGCACCGGCGCGCCGCGCAGCAGGTCGGATATCCCAGCGCGGGATCGTTTTTCAGGAACCCTCCGGAGGGTTCGGCCTGGCGTTTCATCCAATCGGCCGGGCTGAAGGGCTTCAGCGTGGGCGGGGCGCAGGTTTCGGAAGTGCACGCCAATTTCCTGATAAACCGGGGCGGCGCGACGGCCGCTGACTTCCTCGCCCTGTCGGCCCTCATCAAGGACCGGGTAAGGGAAGCAAGCGGTGTCCAGTTGGTGGAAGAGGTCAGGATCGTGGGTGAAGGATAGCTTACAGGGGTGTCGGGAGCAGGGGAAGAAACGGACGGGAACGTATGACGACTAAACAGGAATTGAAATCGAAAAAGACAGGGGTGCTGTGCGGGGGTCTTTCGGCGGAGCGGGAGGTCTCCCTCAAGAGCGGGACAGCAGTATATGAGACCCTCCTTTCCATGGGCTATGACGTCCTGCTGATAGACGTGGACAGGAACCTGCCCGGCGCCCTTGCCACGCAAGGCGTTGAAGTTGCCTTCATCGCCCTTCATGGACGCTACGGCGAGGACGGAGCCGTGCAGGGTCTCCTGGAACTTATGGGGATACCCTACACCGGCTCGGGCGTTATGGCCAGCGCCCTTGCAATGAACAAGATCTTCGCCAAGGCAGCTTTCAAGTCCGCGGGTCTCAGAATCGCCCCGTATATCGTCCTGACGGAGGGCGAGAATCTGAACGTATCTTCCCTCGGTTTTCCCTTTCCGGTGGTGGTGAAGCCATCCCAGGAAGGTTCATCGGTGGGCGTCAGCATCGTGCGGAATCCCGAAGGCTGCCCGCCTGCCCTGGAGTTGGCTTTCCGTTACGACAGGGAGGCGCTGGTTGAGCAGTTCATAGCCGCCCGCGAGATACAGGTGGGAATTCTCGATGATACGGCCATCGGCGCCATCGAGATAGTCCCTCGCAACCAGTTCTATGATTTTGAGGCAAAGTACACGCCGGGCATGGCGGATCATATCTTCCCCGCGCCCCTTGAAGAAGCTCTGTACCGCAAGGCTCTGGAAACCGGCGCACGGGCCCACAAGGCCCTGGGTTGCAGTTGCTACAGCAGGGTCGATCTGCTCGTTACGCCTGAGGGGGAGTGTTATGTCCTGGAGGTGAACACACTGCCGGGTATGACCGCACTCAGCCTCTTCCCCGAGATCGCCGCCGGTGTCGGCATCCCCTTCGGGGAGTTGCTGGAACGTATTCTTATATCGGCATCCCTCAAGATTCAGGGATAGGGCTGTACTCTTTCGAAACCATGGTGTGTCATGCGCGATCTGCACAACAAAAAAAATCGCACCCAGAGGAGCAGGAACCGGCAGAAGCGGGAAAGTAAACCGCGCAAGCCCATACAGTTTCGCCGCTATCTCCGCAAGGCGGCCCGCATATGCGCCGGATTCTTTCTGGTAACCATTCTGTGGGTTGTCTGTGTCGAGGCCTATGAGCTTGTGACCACGGCCACGCCGTTCAGGCTGGAGAGGATGGAGATTTCGCGGACGAAACGGCTTACCAGGGACGAGATAACGGCCCTGGCCGGTGTCAAGCCTGGCGATCCCTTGCTCAGGCTCGATCTCAGGAATATGGCGGATCGGCTGGAAAAGAACCCCTGGATCGAGACCCTGAAGATTCGGCGCAGGCTTCCGTCCACAATCTCCATCGAGATTACGGAACGTGAACCGGTGGCGGTGATAAACATGGGATATCTCTACTACCTGGACAAGAAAGGCGACATCTTCAAGCCCCTTACAGGGGGAGACCGGCTGGATTTTCCAGTGGTGACGGGTATAACCGCCGAGGATCTGGAAAAGGACCCGGCCGGCGCGAAGGAAATGCTCCTGTCCGCCCTGGGAATCATGGATCAGCTCAGGGGAGGAACGGTGTTCGGACTTGAAGATATCTCCGAGATCCATGTGGGCAAGGGGTACGGGATCACGCTTTTTACCGCCAGGGGCGGGATACCGGTGAAGCTGGGGAGTGGTGAATATGCCGCCAAGCTGGAGCGCTTTTCCAGGATTTACAAGGAGCTGGTTGATAAGATGGCGGCGCTGGAATATATTGATCTGAACTATTCAGATAAAATTGTGCTAAAAAAGGCAGGTTAGAGGAGGGGGGCATGGCCAACAGAAGGGAAAATCTTATCGTGGGGCTTGATATCGGCACCACGAAAATATGCGCCATCGTCGGCAATGTGACCGAGGATGGAGTTGACATTGTCGGCATCGGTTCGAGCCCGTCCCGAGGTCTGCGCAAAGGCGTGGTAATCAACATTGAAACCACGGTAGCATCCATCAAAAAGGCCATCGAGGAGGCGGAACTCATGGCCGGTTGCGAGATCAAGTCCGTGTATGCCGGGATAGCGGGCGGCCATATCAGGGGATACAACTCCCAGGGAGTGATCGCCATAAAAAACCGTGAGGTCTCTACCGACGACATGCGCCGGGTGATCGACGCGGCAAAGGCCATCGCCATCCCCATGGACCGTGAGGTCATCCATATTCTCCCCCAGGAGTTTATCATCGACGAGCAGGACGGCATCCGTGAACCGTTGGGCATGAGCGGCGTGCGGCTGGAAGCAAGGGTGCATATAGTGACCGGCGCGGTGGCAAGCGCCCAGAATATCATCAAGTCATGCAACCGGGCCGGACTCGATGTGGCCGACATCGTCCTGGAACAACTTGCCTCGTCCGAAGCGGTTATCTCACCTGAGGAAAAAGAGATAGGCGTCGCCCTGGTGGACATCGGCGGCGGAACTACCGATATCGCCATCTTCGTGGACGGGGCCATAAAGCATACGTCGGTCCTGTCCCTTGGGGGGAGCCACCTCACCAATGATATTGCCGTCGGCCTGCGAACCCCCATGGCGGAGGCCGAAAAGATCAAGCAGAAATACGGCTGTTGTTACTCACCCATGGTGGGGAAGGACGAAACCATAGAGGTGCCCAGCGTCGGGGGGAGGCAACCGCGGATCCTTTCCCGCCAGTTGCTGTCGGAGATCCTCGAACCGCGAATGGAAGAGATCTATACCCTGGTGAACCGGGAGATAATCAAGTCCGGTTTCGAGGAACAGATAGCATCGGGTGTCGTGATAACCGGCGGAACGTCGATTCTGGAGGGAATGCCGGAACTGGCCGAGCAGGTCTTCAATCTTCCGGTGCGTCGCGGCCTGCCGCAGAATATCGGAGGCCTGGTGGATGTGGTCAATTCACCGGTCTATGCCACCGGTGTGGGATTGGTGGTCTACGGAAGCAAGAATCAGGGGATCCGCGAATTTCCGACGGTGCAGAACGATGATAACGCATTTCGCCGGGTGACACGTCGTATGAAGGAATGGTTTGGTGAGTTTTTCTGATTTTCGGTCCTGTAACTATGCGTAGTGTCCATAAAAGGGGGTAAGGTATGTTCGAGTTTGACGCAAGTATAGACCAGAGTGCGAAGATAAAGGTAATAGGGATCGGAGGTGGCGGCGGCAATGCCGTGAACACCATGATTGACTGCGAACTGCACGGTATAGACTTCATTGTCGCCAATACCGATGCCCAAGCGCTGCGCATGTCCAAGGCTCCCGTGAAGATACAGTTGGGGGGGCAGCTTACCAAGGGGCTAGGCGCGGGGGCGGATCCGTCCAAAGGCAGGGAGGCGGCGGAAGAGAACAGGGAGCAGCTCTCCGATGTCCTCAGCGGCGCGGACATGGTCTTCATAGCCGCGGGCCTGGGTGGAGGCACGGGAACCGGGGCGGCCCCAGTTATCGCGGAAGTGGCCAAAGAGGTCGGCGCCCTCACCGTTGGCGTGGTTACCAAGCCCTTTACCCGTGAAGGGAAGCTCCGCCTGACCAAGGCGGAGAACGGCGTGCGCGAGTTGAAGAAGCATGTGGACTCCCTGGTGATAATCCCCAATGACCGGCTCCTGGGCCTGGCCGGAAAGTCCATGTCGATCCTGGACGCCTTCAAGCCCTCCGACGACGTGCTGCGCCAGGCGGTACAGGGTATTTCGGACCTCATCACCACCTCGGGCCTCATCAACGTGGACTTCGCCGACGTGAAGGCCATCATGAGCGAGAGAGGTATGGCGATGATGGGCATCGGCCTCGCCACTGGCGAGAACCGTGCGGTGGAAGCAGCCACCAAGGCCATATCCAGCCCCCTTCTGGAAGACATCGACATCTCCGGCGCCAAAGGCGTTCTGGTCAACATCACTGGATCCTCCTCCATGACCATGGACGAGTTCGATGCCGCCAGCAAGGTCATCCACGAAAAGGTTCATGAGGACGCCAACATCATCGTCGGCCTCGTGATAGATGAAAACCTCGGCGATCAGGTAAAGATAACTGCCATTGCCACCGGTTTCGGTGATCGTTTCGACCTGGAGAAGTCCAAACCGGAGTTGAAGAGCGTCGCGAACCAGCAGCTGGATGAAGATATAAACCGGGAAATTCCCACCTTCAGGCGCATTGAGAGGCAGGCAAGAGATATACCCAAACAGCGGGCGTTTTTCTCCGATGATGAAGACCAGTACGATATACCTACTTTCCTTCGCAAGACCATCGACTGATAACTGGCGGATATTTCTGGTAACAGGTCCGGATTCAGAGAGAGTTTTATTTCCCCGGTCTTCCTTCTTCCCCCCTCCGTGGAAGGCCGGGGCTTTTTTGCCCGCCCGCTTCCTTTGCGCGCTTCGGGGGCCGGGGCTGTCTCGTCCTCACATCCCTTCGCGCCGTTTTTCCGCCATATCCCAGTGCGACATTGCTTGCGTGAAACATTAAGATTTCTTGCGCTCAGTGAATAGTCTGCTATAAATTGGTAATATTTCGGCTTCAGTTGTTCTGGAGCAGAGAACCGCATGTTGAATGCCACATGTGAAAAGGAGAAAACCGCCATGAAAAAACTTGTAATTTTGACGGCCCTTCTGGCCCTGACCGTTTCGGGATGCGCTACCAGGGCGCAGACGGGAGCTCTGGTGGGCACTGGCGTGGGCGCCGGTGTCGGCGCTGGTCTCGGACAGGCCATCGGCCGCAGCACTTCCGCGACTCTCATCGGCGCGGCTGCCGGAGCTGTTGCCGGCGGGCTGGTCGGAACCGCTATCGGAAACTACATGGACAAGCAGGAAGCAGCAATGAGGCAGGCTCTGGCCAATTCGGAGGCGGCCAGCATCCAGAGGGAGCAGCAGGTTCTGGAAGAGGCGAAGCAGGACAGTTCCAGGAAAGACATGGATATCCTGACGGTCACCTTCAAATCCGACTATCTTTTCGCCGTAAATTCGTCAACTCTTCTGCCCGGGGCCTATGATGAGGTGAGGCGTGTGGCTGGTGTGCTCAACCAGTATCCGCAGACGACCATCGTCATTTCCGGTCACACCGACAGCACCGGCTCGGAGCAGTACAATCAGGCCCTTTCGGAACGTCGCGCCAATGCGGTGAAGAGCGCGCTCCTGGGAATGGGTGTAAGCGCAGCCAGGATGACCACGGTGGGATATGGCGAGAGCAGGCCGATTGCCAGCAACGCCTCCGAATCCGGACGTCAGTTGAACAGGCGCGTAGAGATCCGCATAATTCCACAGCAGCAACAGCAATACTGATCCCGGAATCGCGGTTGGAGTCATCCGGATTGAACGAAGGATGACTTCAACCGCCGAATCCAGGATCACTCACCCACGTTTTTCTTTCCCTCCTGTTCCAGGCATTTTATCCTCTGTTTCGAAGTATTCGGAAAAAAGGCATACCGTGAAAACCCCTCTTTTCCTGACCGGGCTTGAACGGGTATACTGGAAACCATGTCATCCTGAAGCGGCAGTCGGAGTTGTCCAAAGAGAACGGTGTCAGCCTTCCGCACGGTCTTGGATTTCAGGAACACCCCATCCCTGGGTCTTCAGCCTGTTACGATGCTGACCAGGCAGATGCGGGGCGAGGTGGAGGTCAGCGGAGCCGGAGAGAGCATATTTACCATCATATTTCCGTGGAGCAATCCGGAATGACAAGAGAAAACGATAATGGAAAAAGGAATGTGAGCAGGCTTGGGATGTGCCTCATGGCGGTTGTCTTGGTGGTAGTTATTTTCGCGGCTGACTGTCCTGCGGGAGAAGCGGCCCTGAGACGTGACGGTTTTTTCAGCCTCACGGGAATGTCTGTCATTCTTCTTTTTCTGTCCCTGTTTCTGATCGGCGTCTGCTTCAACAATCGCAAGGGGAAGCGGGAGCGAGAAATGGCGGATGAAGAACCGCGGGAGTACCTGCTCCGTCTTCGGACAATGGTGAGGAATGCGCCCGTAGTTCTTTTCGCGATAGATCGCCATGGGGTGTTCACCTTGTCGGAAGGAAAGGGACTCGCGGCCATGGGCTTCAGTCCGGGAGAGATTGTGGGAAGGTCCGCGTTCGATGTATATCAGCATGAGCCGGATAGCCTGGAAAATTTCCGCCGGGCCCTGGCCGGGGAATGTTTTACCGTTCCTTATCGCGTTGGCGGCCATGTTTTCGACATCTATCACGAACCCGTGTTCGGAGAAGACGGGGCATATGCCGGCACGATGGGGGTGATCGTGGACGTTACCGAACGCGCCAGGGCGGAAGAGTCCTTGCGGCAGGCCAACCTGGTGGTGGAGAACGGTCCCGCCGTCCTTTTCCGCTGGGGCGCTTCCGAGGGGTGGCCGGTTGAAATGGTTTCAAATAACGTAACCCGGTTCGGCTTTTCTCCTGATGAACTTCTTTCCGGAAGGGCGCCGTTTTCATCGATGGTCCATCCTGATGATCTGGAGCAGGCCACAGCTGAAGTGGCGGAACATACCCGTGGCGGTGAAGAACGTTTCCGGCAGGAATACCGGATTGTCACGAGAGATGGAGATATTCGGTGGATTGACGATTATACGGTAGTGGAGCGCGACGACGAGGGTTCAGTCACCAATTACCAGGGGATTCTGGTGGATATTACGGAACGCAAGAGGACGGAAAATGTCATGTCCGCGCGCATGCGCCTGCTTCAGTTCGCCCAGACCCATACACTGCAGGAGCTTCTTCAGGCCACGCTGGATGAGGCGGAAAGCCTTACCGGAAGTTCCATCGGGTTCTACCATTACCTGGAAGCCGACCAGAAGACCCTCTCCCTCCAGAACTGGTCGACCCGCACAAAGCGTGAGTTCTGCAAGGCGGAAGGGGAGGGCCTTCACTATGATGTATCAAAGGCTGGGGTTTGGGTGGAGTGTATCCGCCTGCGTCGGCCGGTCATACACAATGACTACGCCTCCTTGCCCCATCGCAAGGGGTTGCCTCCCGGCCACGCGCCGGTCATTCGGGAGCTGGTGATACCGGTGTTCCGCGGCGACACCATCGTAGCCGTGTTTGGCGTCGGTAACAAGATCGGTGATTATACCTCCCAGGACGTGGAAACGCTCTCCCTGCTGACCGATCTTGCCTGGGGGATTGCCGACAGGATGCTGGCCGAGAGGGCTCTGCGGGAGAGTGAGGAGAAATTCAGGGTGCTGGCGGAGACATCATCCGCGGCAATTGCCCTGTATCAGGGGGAAAAGGTGATTTATGTCAACCCGACCGCCTCCAGATTGATAGGCTATCCGGTTGATGAGTTGTCCAGCACCAGCTTCTGGAATTACGCCCATGAGGATTTCAGGGAGATGTTGCGGGAGAGGGGCCTTGCCCGGATGCAGGGAGAGCCGACACCGAGCCAGTATGAATGCAAGTTCGTAACCAAAGACGGCAGGGAGCTGTGGTCGATCGTCTCCGTGGGACGCATCGAATACAAGGGGAAGCCAGCGGGAATCGTGACTCTCATAGACACCACCGAGTCCAAGCTCACAGAAGAAAAAGTGCGTTCGTCCCTGGCTGAGAAGGAGGTCCTGCTGAAGGAGATTCACCATCGCGTAAAGAACAATCTGCAGATAGTCTCTTCCCTTCTGGATCTGCAATCGGACTTCATGGCCGACGACGTTTCCAGGGTCTTTCTGCGGGATACCCAGGACCGGATAAAATCCATGGCGCTCATCCATCAGAAGCTGTATCAGTCCGACAGCCTTGCCTTCATCGATCTGCGTGAATATGTCCAGGAACTGGCTGATTCCCTCTACTCTTCAACTGTCAGTGATTCGGACCTGATAAGTCTGGAAGTGAACTCAGAGGAAATACTCGTTGGCATGGACGAGGCTGTCCCATGCGGACTTATTGTCAACGAACTGATCTCCAACTCACTGAAGCATGCCTTCCCCGAAGGGATGGAGGGGGATGTTTCCATTCGCTGCCATATTGACTGCGGTAGGGTTGTCATCATGGTTTCCGATAATGGTGTAGGTCTGCCTCCGGGTCTGGATGTCACCAATGCGGAAACGCTGGGTCTGCAACTGGTCTGCATGCTGACTCAACAATTACGGGGGAGCCTCTCCATAGACTGCGAACCGGGTGGTACCGCCGTAAAGATTTCTTTTCCGGGTTCCCTCATTTCCTGAGGGTTCGGACCGATTTTTCATTCACTATTTAATCTTTCTATTATTTTGCCGAATATATATCTGTCAGGGTGATTCCCGCTGCTTCACAGGGGTAAAGATCCAGCGAGCAGGTGTCAGGGAACGGCGCTTTTCATGGGAAGCGTTTGTTCCGTCCATCAGCCGGGCGGAGAGGGGTATTCATGGGTAGTGAAAGAATCGCGGAACGGCAGGCAAAGATACTTATCGCGGACGACAGTCCGGCCAACCTGCAACTGTTGTCCAGGATACTAATCGAGAACGGTTATAGCGTCCGGGAGGCATCGGATGGCGCGGCCGCTTTGCGTCTAGCGCGATCCGAGTCGCCGGATCTGATCATGCTGGACGTAATGATGCCTCTTCTGGACGGATTCGAGACATGCCGTTTTCTCAAGTCCGGCGAGGATACCCGGGACATTCCGGTTGTCTTCATGACTTCCCTTGCCGAGACCAGCGACAAGATAAAGGGCTTCCGAATGGGAGCGGCCGATTACATTACAAAGCCGTTCCAGGTGGAGGAGATCCTTGCCAGGGTAAAAACCCTCCTGGCCTTGCACGCCATGCGGAGGCGACTTGAGTCGAGAAACACCCAGCTTGAAAGGGCCAATGAAGAACTGGCCGGCGTCAATTCCGCGCTGTCCAGGGAAATCGCCGAGCGCAAGCTGGCGGAAGATGCGTTGATTCAGTACCGGGAAAGACTGGAAGTGCTGGTGAAAGAACGCACCCAGGAGCTGGGCAGGGCAAATGCCAGCCTGAAGGCCGAAATCATCGAACGCGAGCACGCGGAGGAGCAGGTTCGCGCCTCACTCCGGGAGAAGGAGATCCTTCTCAAGGAGATTCATCACCGGGTCAAGAATAATCTGCAGATCATCTCCACTCTCCTGGATCTACAGAGCGAGCACATTGAGGACGAGCGTTCCCTGCGCTATTTCAGGGACAGCCAGGATCGGATCAGATCCATGGCCCTTGTTCATGAAAAGCTCTATCAGACCAGGGATTTCATATCCATAAATTTCGGGGAGTATCTGGCGAATCTGGCCAGGTACCTGTTCAACTCCTATATCACGGACCCGGATAGAATCTCCCTGAGACTTGATGTGGCGCCCGCGACCCTGGAGATTGATCAGGCAATCCCATGCGGCCTCATTGTCAGCGAACTGGTTTCCAATTCCATGAAATACGCTTTTCCCGACGGCCGCGGAGGGGAGATAGCGGTCCGGCTCAGGGTTGAAGGTGATGCCGGTATTGAACTCATGGTGAGGGATGACGGCGTCGGCTTGCCGCCGGGGCTCGATTTTAGAAATACCGATTCGCTGGGGCTGCAGCTGGTTACCATGCTGGTGAAGCAGATACAGGGCGAGATCGAACCAGGAAATGAAGGGGGTACCTCTTTCACCATCAGATGCCGCGGTTGCGGCCGTGAATGAATCCGTGCGACAGGCGGCCGCAAAGAGAGAACGTCGGCGAGAGGGTTTACATAATGAACTTAGATGTAATAATTAATACAACCATTTAATGCCTGTCTCTCACGGGGACGAAGGCCGCTATACTTTGTTCATCAGCCGATGAAGCCGTAACTCGGGGGGTACGGTATGGATAACAATACTTCCTCTGATTCCGCCGCCAGAATCCTGGTTGTCGAGGATGAGCTGATAATCGCGAAGGGGATTCAGAAGCGCTTGCAGACTTTGGGTTATTGCGTGGCGGGCTCGGCTTCGTCCGGTGAGGAGGCGGTGGAAAAGGCCCTGCGACTCCTGCCGGATCTGGTGCTGATGGACATAAATCTTCAGGGCTCGATGGACGGTGTAACAGCGGCTGAGCTGATACGAACGAAGGCGGATATGCCGGTTATCTTTCTTACGGCATACGCGGATGCCGATACCCTGGAAAGGGCCAAGGTGACGGAGCCGTTCGGCTACATAGTAAAGCCTTTTCAGGACATAACACTGCAATCCTCCATCGAGATGGCCCTGTACAAGCACCGGATGGAGACCAGGCTGCGAAGAAGTGAACAATGGCTTTTCACAATCCTGAGGAGCATCGCCGACGGGGTAATCGCCACCGACGGCGACGGTGTTGTCACGTTTATGAACCCCGTTGCCGAGGAGATGACGGGCTGGGACCTGGCTTCGGCCCTGTCTAGGCCCCTGGATGAGGTGTTCCGGGTAAGGTGCGAGAATTGCGAAGAGACTCTGGCGGATCTGGCCGGGGGAGGCAGGGGTAAAGTCGGTCTGTTCACGTTTTCAGGCGACCTTGTACTTCTTTCCCGGGACGGCGGGGAGATTCCCATAGAGGCCACGGGAACCCCACTATCGGCCATCCATGGAGCAAGCGCCGGGGTGGCGCTGGTGCTTCGGGACATTACCGAACGGGTCAGGTTTGAAGAGGCCCTGCGACGTTCGGAAAAGAGCCTTGCCGTAAAGAACCAGATAGCGAATATCTTTCTGACCATTTCCGATGAGGACATGTATGGCGAGGTCCTGAACCTTATTCTGAAAACCATGGAGAGCAGATATGGATTCTTCGGCTATCTGGATGAAAACCGCTCGTTCGTGGTGCCTTCCCTTACAATGGACGTCTGGGATGAATGCCGGGTTGAGGGAAAGACCCTGGTCTTTCCCGAGGCGGAATGGACGGGTCTGTGGGGAAGGGCGCTGAGAGAGCGCGCCACTTTCACGTCCAACGGGCCATTCACCGTTCCGGAAGGGCATGTGAAACTGACGTCATTGTTGACAGTGCCCATTGTATACAGGCAGGAGAGCATCGGGCTCCTCGCCGTGGCAAACAAGGAGGGCGGTTTCTCCGAGGATGATACGGAGTTTCTGGAGTCCCTCTCTTTACGCATCGCCCCTATTCTCCATGCCCGTCTGCAAAGGGATCGGGAGGAAAAGGAGCGCAACAGGGCCGAGGATGAACTCAGGAAATCGGTTCGGTTTCTCAGGGCGGTTTTCGATGCCATTCCCGACCTTTTTTCAATTATCGACCGGGACCATCGCATAGTGCTTTCCAACTATCACGGCGGGTTCGACTACGTGCCCGAGGATAGCCGGGACTGTTTTCCCTTCTGTTACAATGCCTATTACGGACGGGACGATATCTGCGAGCCTTGTCACGCCGTCCAAGTCTTCAATACGGGAAAAGCTGTGCAGAGTGAGAAGTATAATCCGCGCATCGGGTATGTTGATATCCGGGCCTTTCCCATCTTCGACGATGATGGAGAGGTGGTTCTGGTTGCTGAGCATGTGCATGATATCACCCAGCGCAAAATGGCCAAGGAGGCCCTGGAGGCTGAAAAGGAAAGGTTGGCCGTTACGCTCCGCTCCATCGGGGACGGTGTCATAACCACCGATATAGCGGGGAAGGTCGTCCTCCTCAACAAGGTCGCCGAAGAACTGACCGGCTGGCGTCAGGATGAGGCGCGGGGGAGGGCGCTGCCGGAAGTATTCCGCATCATCAATGAAAAGACCGGCCTTCCCTGTCCCGACCCCGTGGCGCGGGTGCTGGCCAGCGGACTCATCGTCGAGCTTTGCAACCATACGATTCTCGTGTCGAAGGAAGGGAAGGAACGAATCATCGCGGACAGCGCCGCACCCATCAAGGATCGGGAGAGCCGGATCGTGGGCGCGGTTCTGGTATTTCGCGACACCACGGAAAAACGGAAGATGGAAGAGGAGCTTCTGAAATCCCAGAAGCTGGAGTCCATAGGCGTTCTGGCCGGCGGGATCGCCCATGATTTCAATAATCTGCTTACGGCGATCCTGGGAAATATCTCTTTGTCGAAGATGTATGTGCCCCCTGGTGAAAAGGTTTACCATAAACTTGACGAGGCGGAAAAGGCGTCCCTTCGCGCGAGGGACCTGACGCAGCAGCTCCTGACCTTTTCCAGGGGCGGCGCGCCGGTTAGGAAAACGGCTGCGGTAACGGATATAATACGTGATTCGGTTGCCTTTACCCTGAGCGGGTCAAGGGCCACTTACCGATTTTCCATCGCTGACGATATCTGGCCGGTAGAGGTGGACGAGGGGCAGATGAGCCAGGTAATCAACAACCTGATTCTCAACGCGGACCAGGCAATGCCTTCCGGCGGGATCATTGAGGTAGGATGCTCTAACATGCGCGTAGACGCCGACACCATCCTTCCCCTTAAAGAGGGTCGCTATGTGGTGATCGCCATCAAAGACCAGGGAACGGGGATCTCGCGGGAGGCGCTGCCGCGCATATTCGACCCATACTTCAGCACCAAGAAAGACGGCAAGGGGCTGGGCCTCGCCACGGTCTATTCCATAGTAAGGAATCATGATGGTCATATTACCGTCAATTCCGTGCCGGGAGAAGGGACGACCTTTACCATATATCTCCCGGCCTCTCTCCAAAGCGCCGTTGATTCCCGCGCCGAGGAGGCGGAAGAACATACCGGGAGGGGAACCGTCCTGGTCATGGACGACGAAGAAAACATCCGCGACGTGGCCGGTGAGATGCTGAAGTTCATAGGGTATGACGTGAAGTTCGCCGCCGACGGCGCGGAGGCGGTGGACCTGTATCGGAGCTCCAGAGAGGCCGGAGAACCCTTCGCCGCGGTCATCATGGACCTGACCATACCTGGCGGTATGGGAGGGAAAGAGGCGGTCATGATGCTGCGCGATATCGACCCTGATGTCCGGGCGATCGTCTCCAGCGGATACTCAAACGACCCGATTATGGCCGATTTCCGGAAATACGGTTTCCGGGGAATTATCACCAAACCGTACAAACTGGGGGATCTGAAAAAGATGCTGGCGCAGGTGACCGTCTGAGCCGGTAGACCCGGTCCCGGTTTTCCCCTTTCAAACCCCTTGCAACCGTGTTATTTTTCCCCTATGTCATGGAAAATCGAGGAGAAGTACCGGCGGATTCTGGAAGGGGAAGAGGGTACGGTCATAAAGAACCGGGGAGGCAGGCTTTCCGTCTGCATCGTCTATGCGAATCGCTATGCGACCGCCATGAGCAACCTGGGATTCCAGGTGGTATACTCCCTTTTCAATGGATTTGCCGACGTGGTATGCGAGCGGGCGTTCCTGCCCGACGCAGCCGAGATGAAAGAGTATGAAAAAACCGGCCTTCCCCTCCTTTCCCTGGAATCAAGAATCCCCGTCTCCGATTTCGACGTTGTCGCCTTTTCCGTTTCCTTCGAAAATGATTATCTGAATCTTCCCGCCATCTTCGCCTTGTCCCGCATTCCACCATTCGCGCGTGACAGGGGGGCGTCCTTCCCCCTCGTAATCGCCGGAGGAGCGGCCCTTTTTCTGAATCCCGAGCCGATCGCCGACCTGGTGGATATCGTCTGTGTCGGAGAAGCGGAGGCCATTCTGCCCGCATTTGTGGAATTGCTCCGAGGGGATCAGGGCGATGACCGGGGTGAATTGCTGTCCCGCGCCTCCCGTGTGCCCGGGCTCTACGTTCCCTCCCTGTATACGGTCTCCCATGACGGACGGCGCGTAACAGCCATATCAGCGAGTCGCGGCGCCCCGGACAGGGTTACCAGGATATGGGACGGGGACCCGGACGGCCCCGTCGCCTCCTCCAGGCTCTTTACCACGGATACGGAATTCTCCGACATGTACCTCATGGAGGTCTCCCGCGGTTGTCCCCGGGGATGCCGCTTCTGCGCAGCCGCTTTCATCTATCAGCCCTACCGGCCCAAGCCCTTCGAGATGCTCAGGGAAGAGGCGGAAAGGGGACTTGCCCTGAAGGAGAAGCTGGGCCTGGTGGGCGCGGCGGTCTCCGACCATCGGAACCTGGGGGAGCTGTGCCGGTTCATCGCGGCCAGGGGGGGAAAGGTTTCCGTGTCATCGCTACGCATTGACGCTTTGGACAAAGACCTGCTGGACATACTCAATGCCGGGGGGCACAAGACCGTGGCCCTTGCGCCGGAGGGAGGTTCCCAGCGGCTCAGGGACCTGATAAGGAAAGGAATAAACGAGGATCAGATCCTGCGGGCCTGCGACATCCTCATCGGCGGGGACATTCTTAATCTGAAGCTGTACTTCATCATCGGTCTTCCCACGGAAACCATGGCCGACCTGGAGGAGATGCTGGGTCTGGTGGTGAAGATCCGGGACAGGGTTATCTCCGCGGCCAGGAAAAACCGGCGTCTAGGCGCCATCTTCCTTTCGGTGAATCCGTTCATCCCTAAACCGTTTACGCCGTTTCAGTGGCGTGGGATGGAGCCGGTTTCTTCCCTGGAAAAGAAATATGCGTATCTGCGGCGCGCCTTTGGGAAGATGTCTAACGTGCGGATTCATCTGGAAAGCATCCGTGAATCCTACTTTCAGGCGCTCCTTTCCCGCGGAGACCGGAGGCTTGCCGCCCTTTTGGTGAAGGCCGCCGCGTCAGGAGGCTTCAAGCGGGCCGCGAAAGAGTTGTCAATGGATACCGATTTCCTTGTATATCGAGAGATACCCCTCGATGAGGTCCTTCCGTGGGATATCATCGACAGCGGCGACAGGGAGCGCCTGGTCATGGAATATCACCGGGCTTTCGGGGCCTGACCGGACTGATTCCCCGAACTGGCGGCCATGCGCCGGGCTTTGCTGAAAGCCGTTGAATTAATGAGGAAAATGACTATCTCTTGACGATAATTGTCTCCCGCATCTTTGCCTTTACAAAAAAAGCCGCCCTTTGTTACTATTATCGCTCCCATGATTATCAGCCGTCTTGAAATCCACGGTTTCAAATCCTTTGCCGATAAGGTATCTCTTGATTTCCGCAAGGGAATTACCGGTGTTGTGGGACCCAACGGTTGCGGGAAGTCGAATATCGTAGATGCAATCCGTTGGGTAATGGGGGAGCAATCCGCCAAGACCCTGCGGGGCAAGAGCATGGAAGACACCATTTTCGGCGGAAGCGAGACCCGGAAACCACTGGGAATGACGGAGGTTTCCCTGGCTTTTTCCACCGAAGACGGCCGCATTCCGGCGAAATATCTGAACTTCAGCGAGATTCAGGTCACCCGGAGACTCTATCGGGACGGAGAGAGTGAGTATCTCCTGAACGGGACTCAATGCCGTCTGATGGACATCGCCGAACTGTTCATGGACACCGGCGCGGGCGCCAAGGCCTACTCGATTATCGAGCAGGGAAAGATCGGGATGATCCTCAGTTCTCGCCCCGAGGATCGCCGCCTGATCATCGAGGAGGCCGCGGGGGTTACCAAGTTCAAGGCGCGCAAGCATGCGGCCCTGAAGAAGATCGAGGCCACCAGGCAGAATCTCCTGAGGATCGGAGACATTATCGCGGAACTGCGCCGGCAGTTGAACTCTCTCCAGCGCCAGGCGAAGAAAGCGGAAAAGTTCCGCGAATACCGTGAGGAATTGAAGGGGATAGAGCAGTTGTACCTGGTACGCGGATATCTCTCACTCGATCGGGAGCGGGGATTGACCGGCGCTGAACTGGACGAGTTGCGGAACCGTTACCAGGATATGACCCTTCAGGTTGAGCGGCATGCCCTGGAACTGGAAGAAAAAAAGGCCGGACTCCTGGAGGAAGAGAAAAGGCTGAACGGGATACAGGAGGAAAGTTTCCGTATTCGCGGGGAGATTTCATCCCTGGAAAACAGGGTCTCCTTTGAACGCAAGGAACTGGCTGCGCTGGGAGAGCGGACAGAGCGGTTTTCCCGGGAGTACGACCTGTCGGGCGTCAGGACGTCCGAGGCAGAGGACGAATTGAGGAGGATGGAGCAGCAGGCGGAGGGCTTTCTTCAGGAACTGGCCGGAGAGGAGGAGGGTCTCGGCAGGGCGCAGGAATATCTGGATAGACTGCTGGAAGAGGAGAAGATATCCATCCGTCGACTGGACGAGGCCCGGAGGGAGCTTTTTGGCGTAATGTCGGAGGTCTCCCGCTATTCCAACCAGCACGCGGCCGCCGCCAAGAGGCTCACGTACCTTGCGGAGCAGTCGGAGCGGAACCGGCGTGAAGCTGTCGGCCTCCAGGAGAAGAAGAGCGAGGCGGCATCGGGCGTAAACTCCCTGGAAGCGGCCCAGGCCGATCTGACGGCGCGCAAGGGTGAGGCTGAAAAAGAGCTGGCCGATCTGAGGGAGCGGGACATGCGCCTGCGCAAGTCCCTTGAAGAGGCGGAGCGGGTTTATCACCTGGAGCGGGACCGCCTGGCCAGGGCGTCATCTCTGCTCCACTCATTACGGGAACTGGAGGCGCAGTTCGAGGGCTATGGCAGCGGTGTCCGCTCTCTTTTTCTCGACCCCGGTTTTCAGGGGCGGTTGAAAGGGGTTGTCGCGGATATCCTGGATGTGGAGGAGGAGTACGAGGTTGCTCTGGAAGCCGCTCTTTCTGAAAGGCTTCAGTATGTGATATGCGACAGTCTGGTCGATGCCCGGGACGCCGTCTCATTTCTTCGCCGGAATTCGGGTGGACGATGCAGCCTCATGGCGCGGGAACTGTGTCCTTCCCCCGTTTCCCGGGAGACACCGGAAGCGGCGGTCCGGTTTCTTGACAGGATAAAGATTTCAGAGGAGGATCGCCCTCTGGCGGAAAGCCTTCTGGGAAGCGTATTTCTCGTTGATACCCTGGACCTGGCCCTGGAGTTGGGCGAACGCTATCCACACATGGCCTTTGTCACCAGGGATGGTGAAATGGTGAGCTCCGGGGGAATCCTGCATGGCGGTTCCATTGAGGCGGCCCGGCAGGGCCTGGTTCACAAAAAACGCAGGATAAAGGAGTTGTCTTCAGAGGTGGCGGAGCTGACGGTGCGGGTAAAGCACACGGAGACCGAACGGGAACGCCTTCGTATGGAGGCTGGGGACGTCGAGGAATTTCTGAAAAACTCGCGTCAGGAGCTCCATGCTCTCGAGATCCGGATGGTGAATGTGGGTAAGGACCTGCAGCGGGCACGGGAGGAGCTTCGGAGAATCGATGAACGTCTTGCCGTCAGGGAACTGGAGGACGAGCAACTTTCAGAAGAACGGGATTCTCTGGAGAGGGAGATGGAAACCGCTGCCAGGGAGCGGACCGACCGGGAGTCCGGAAGAGAAAGAGTTGAGGCCGAACTGGCGGAGTTGCAGAATTTGCTGGATTTGGGAAAGCAGAATATCGCCGAAGCGCGAGAGGGCGTTACCGTGCGAAAGGTGAGATCCGCGTCACTTCGGGAAAAGCGGGAGGCTTCATTGCTGACCGCGAAGAGGGTTGCGGAGGGGATTCGTGAGCAGCATGGGAGGCGTGCCCATCTGGAGTCGGAACTGGAGATAGCGGCAAGAGAGCGCCACAGGCTGGGCGCATCCATGGCTGCTGGTGAAAAAGAACTGAAGGAGCTTCTGGACGGGCAATTGCTGGTGGACGAGCGGTGCGCCGCCGCCCGGGGCCGTTATGAGGCGGAAGCGGTTCTTGTGAACGAGGGTGAATCCCGCTTGAAGGAGCTGCGTTCCGACGTAGAAGGCCTGTCGCGTAAAGTCGGCGAGCTGAATCTGAGGCTTGCCGAGATAACCATGAAGCTGCAAAATCTCGAGGAAACGGTGCTGGAAAGGTATCGTGTCCCCATTGCCGATCTGATTCCCGTATATGCCGGGCGTGATGATGATGAGGACGTCAGTCGCCACCGACAGGCGGAGCTTGTGAACCTGATTGACGGAATCGGCGAGGTCAACCTCACGGCTATCGAGGAATACCGGGAACTTGAGGAGCGTTTTCAGTTTCTTTCCGCGCAAAAGGAGGACCTGGAGGAGTCTCTCCATGGTCTGCGCCAGGCAATCCAGCGGATAAACCGTACGACCAGAAAGCGGTTTCTTGATACCTTTCTCCAGGTTAACGAAAAGTTCCGGGAGGTATTTCCCCGCCTTTTCTGTGGCGGGCGGGCCGAACTGAAGCTGACAAATGAAGAAGACCTTCTGGAAACCGGTATCGACATCATCATTCAGCCTCCCGGAAAAAGGCTGCAGAACGTCAACCTCCTTTCCGGAGGAGAAAAGGCATTGACGGCCGTTGCCCTCATGTTCGCCATTTTTTTGATAAAACCGGCGCCTTTCTGTCTTCTGGATGAGGTCGATGCGCCCCTGGACGAGGCGAATATCAGCAGATTCAATGAAATGGTGCGGGAGATGAGCGCGTTTTCGCAATTTATCATCATAACCCACAACAAGGCCACCATGACCAACTCGGATGTCCTTTACGGAGTCACCATGGAAGAGCCTGGTGTATCGAAGCTTGTTTCCGTCAGGCTCTCGTAAGGAGATAAAGTGCCGTTTAAAACGATATTGCAGGAGCTTGTCCATTCGACCCAGGGCGCTGTGGGCGCGATTCTTACTGACTGGGAAGGAGAGGCCGTAGAGCAGTATTCCCTGACCTGTGATGAATTCGCCATAAAGATTATCGGCGCCCACCAGAATATTATTTTGAGCCGCATACGTGATATCCGGCATAAAATGCCTTCGCAGTCGGTTCGGGATGTGATAATAACAACAGACCGGCAGCATGTAATCCTGGGGGCTATCGGTGATGAGTATGCCCTGGTAATGGTTCTTGAGCGGATTGCCCTTGCGGGCAGGGCGCGCGTTGGTGTCCAGTCGGCTGTCAGGTTGCTGGAAAAGGAGATTTACTGAATGCCGGAAGAGAAGAAAGGATTTTTCAGGAGCTTGGTCGGCAAGATAACCGGCGCCGATTCCGACTCCCCGAAGGATATACCGCCGGAACCCGAAGAAAAAGACACCGGTCCCGGTTTTTTCGAGAGGCTGAAGAAAGGACTGCTGAAGACCCACGAAGGCATTGTGGGACGTATCGATGCCCTTCTGCTGGGCAAAAAGAAGATAGACGCGGATACCCTGGAGGACCTGGAGGAGATTCTGATATCCGCGGATGTAGGCATGGCTACCACCGTCGAACTGGTCCAGTCACTTGAGCAGCGGTTGAAGAGGAACGAGCTTCAGGACGGAGAAGCCCTGAAAGATGCGTTAAGAGAAGAGCTTCTGGTCCGGTTGAGGAAGAATTTCGCAACTCTGGACACTGGCGCGGCTGCCCCGTTTGTAATCATGGTCATCGGCGTGAACGGTGTGGGAAAAACAACCACCATCGGCAAGCTTGCCTGCAAATTCACCTCGGAAGGCAAAAAGGTGTTGCTGGTGGCGGGCGACACATTTCGGGCGGCCGCCGTGGAGCAATTGGAGATATGGGCTGAGCGGGTCGGGGTTGAGGTGGTGCGCCACAAGCAAGGCGCGGATCCCGCCGCCGTGGTTTTTGACGGTTGCCGCGCGGCCGTTGCCAGGGGGGTGGATGTGTTGATTGTCGACACCGCGGGCAGGCTCCATACCCAGGTCAACCTGATGGAAGAGCTTAAAAAGATGAGACGCGTCATGGGACGGGAGATGTCGGGCGCCCCCCATGAGACCCTCCTTGTCCTTGATGCCGCTACAGGACAGAACGCCGTCTCCCAGACGAAGATTTTCAAGGAAGCGGTGGATGTGACCGGAATCGCCCTGACCAAACTGGACGGGACCGCCAAAGGCGGTATCATCGCCGCCATCAGCAGCGAGTTCATGATTCCGGTTCGATATATTGGCGTTGGAGAAGGCGTGGACGACCTGCGGGAGTTTGATCCCGAGCAGTTCGTTCAGGCTCTTTTCTAATATAATCTTGACTTTTTTCGGGCGATAATCTACTATTTTTCGCCACATTAAGGACGGTTTATGGATACGGAACTTTTTGACATACTGGAAAATCGGATTGAAGGTCTGCTGCGGGATTTTGATGCTCTGAAGCAGGAAAACATGCAACTCAAGGATGAAAATCAGTCTCTGTTGCGGGAAAGGGAAGGTTTCAAATCCCGAATCGACTCCATCCTGAAGAAACTGGAAGGAATCTGAATCCTTGAATTCTTTGCACCGTGTGAAGGTGTTGGGAAGGGAAGTACAGGTCAGAAGCACGGCGTCTTCTGAACAGGTTCGCGAAGTTGAAGCGCTGGTAAACGATTCCATTGACGAGTTGCGGGAATCAATGAATACACATGATTCCCAGCTCGTTGCCATTCTCGCTTTGCTGAATCTGGGAGAGAGCTTTATTCTCCAGGCCCGGGAGTCCGCCAGGATGGAGCTTCTTGTTCGGGAGAGAGTTTCCTGTCTGATTAACCGAATAGAAGAAGCTGTAAAGCGTCAATAGCAGGATAATGCCAGGATAATGTCCCTTCATCGGGATTTTATGGATATATTTGAATTTATGGTTTTTTTCCGGTCACGGGTTGGAAGATGGTACCTCACGGCGGATGTCCATTGATGTTGGACCTAAACCGTTTTGCTGATAAGATTTCCTCTCATCATGTTCTGTTGAAAGGTAAAGATTCGCGCCAATAAAATGATTATATAAGAATCTGTCGGCCGACCGGCCGGGACTCGTCAGCAATCCGCACTTCATCCATCCCTTGCCTTTTATTCCTGAGAACTTTATTCACCTGTTTCCTTCAGTTCAGCCAGATCACGTTTACCGCCTTTTTCACCGGAGAGCATGGTTCGATGCCGAAAAGCAGCATCAGACGTAAAATGCTCGCGCATCGAAGATCTCTATCCGAGGATGAGTTCCGGCGCGCGAGCCTTTCTATTCAGCGGTTGTTTCTGGAAACGCCAGAGTATCTTAATGCCCGTGGAATAGTTGTATACTCACCGATCTACAAAGAAGTGGATACCAAAATGATCATACATGAGGCTCTCACGTGCGGCAAAAGAGTCGCTTTGCCGGCCGTTGTTCATCATGGACTCGTCTTCCGGGAGGTGTCAGAGATTTCTTCTTTGAAAAGAGGGGCATTCGGCATCATGGAGCCCGCTGGGAGCAGCAGATTGGTCCAATTGGCGGAAGTGGATATTTTTGTCCTGCCCGGCGTTGCTTTTGATCTCACAGGACACCGGGTGGGGTATGGGAAGGGTTATTACGACAGGACTCTCCACCGCATTGAAGGTCAAGGCCGGCTCGTAGGGCTTTGCCATGATTTCCAGCTGCTGGACAGGATCGCTGGAGAGCCCCATGATGTCAAAATGGATTTGATTATTTCGGAAAAGAGGATCATTAGAACGGGGCACAGCTAAATTCATGCCCGGCTGACCCAGTCGAATGAAGTTTGTCGTAATGCTCTGGTCGGAGGTCATGCGGGCATGTCTTGTTTATAGAAAAGGAGGAAAGACCACGTGAGACTTGAATACGCTATACTACTCATGCTCGCCGCATCGGGCATCGGCTTTTTCATCGGAAATCTTCTAAGGAAAAAGCTCTCGGAATCAATGGTTTCCAAGGCGGAGGATGCCGCGGCAAGGATTCTTGAGGATGCGAAACGTCAGGCGGAAACCGTATTGAAGGAAGCATCATTGCAGGCGAAGGATGCTGTGTATCAGGCAAAAGCGGAATTCGAACGGGAGTCGAAGGACAAGCGCCGTGACCTGCAGGCCCTTGAGAAGAGGATTCAGCAGAAAGAGGAAAACCTTGACAAAAAGGTGCTCATCTTCGATCAGCGGGATGCTGACCTTTTCAAGAAAGAACAGAACCTGAATTCCAGGGAACAGGCCATCAACCAGAAAGATGAAAATCTGAATCATCTTATAGAGGAACAGCGGAGAATTCTGGAGAAGATTTCCGGACTCACATCCGAAGAGGCAAAGAGAGTTTTGATGGAGAATCTGGAGAACGAAGCCAAGCTGGATGCCGCAAAGCGTATAAAAGCAATAGAAGAGGAGGCCAGGGAGACCGCTGATAAAAAATCCAAAGAAATACTCTCTCTTGCCATACAGAGGTATGCCGGCGAATATGTAGCGGAGAAGACGGTCTCAGTGGTGGCCCTTCCGTCAGATGAGATGAAGGGGCGTATTATCGGGCGAGAAGGACGTAATATCAGGGCGCTTGAAGCGGCGACCGGTATAGATCTTATCATTGATGACACCCCGGAGGCGGTAATTCTTTCCGGATTCAATCCGATACGGCGTGAAATCGCCAAATTATCGCTGGAAAAACTGATTGTGGATGGTCGAATTCATCCAGGAAGAATCGAGGAAGTGGTTGCCAAGTCTACGGAAGAGGTTGAACAGGCAACCAAGGAGGCCGGTGAGCAGGCAGCGTTTGATCTGGGGGTATATGGCATTCACCCTGAAGTATTAAAACTGTTGGGGCGCCTGCGCTATCGGACTTCCTACAGTCAGAACGTATACCAGCATTCTCTTGAAGTAGCCTTCCTTTGCGGGATCATGGCCGAGGAACTGGGTATCAATGTAAAGCAGGCCAAGCGCGCGGGGCTTCTCCATGATCTTGGAAAGGCGGTTGATCATGAGGTTGAAGGATCACACGCCGTAATAGGCGCGGACCTGGCCCGGAAGTACGGTGAATCTCCCAAGATAGTGCACGCTATCATGGCGCATCACGAAGATGAAAAGCCGGCCACCGTGCTTGCTGTGCTGGTTCAGGCCGCGGATGCCTTGTCCGGCGCCCGGCCAGGCGCTCGCCGAGAGATGATGGAAACATACGTAAAGCGTCTTGAAGACCTTGAAAAGATTGCCACATCCTTCCGAGGAGTTACGAATTCCTTTGCGATTCAGGCCGGCCGGGAAATAAGAGTCATGGTATCCAGTGAAGAAGTCAACGACGAGAGAGCCGTAGTCCTTGCCAAGGATATCGCGAAAAAGATTGAGGCGGAAATGACCTATCCTGGACAAATCAAGGTCCATGTCATCAGGGAAACCAGAGCGGTAGAGTATGCCCGTTAAGATCCTTTTTATCTCCGATATTGTTGGAAAACCTGGCCGCCAGGCGGTCTCCCGCGAACTGCATAGACTGGTGGACCGTCATGTCGTTGATATTGTCATTGCCAATGGAGAAAATGCTGCGGGTGGGTTCGGATTGACGGAGGAAATTGCCAAAGAGCTCTATGGGCTGGGTGTTCATCTCCTGACCAGTGGGAATCATATCTGGGATAAAAAGGATTCTCTTGACTTTATCAATCGAGAGGAAAAGCTCGTCCGTCCCGCCAATTATCCGGCGGGAGCCGCCGGAAGAGGGAGCGCCATAACTCAATCCGCTTCCGGTGTCCGGGTCGCGGTGCTGAACCTGGAAGGCAGGGTGTTCATGAACTCTCTTGACTGTCCGTTCCGCACTGCTGACCTGCAGATTTCCGCCTTGAAGGAAATAACTCCCGTTGTAATAGTGGACTTTCATGCAGAGGCTACTTCGGAAAAGGTAGCCTTGGGTTGGTACCTGGACGGGCGTGTGAGCGCCGTTCTGGGAACCCATACCCATGTCCAGACCGCTGACGAGAGGGTGTTGCCGGGTGGAACGGCGTATATCACTGATGTGGGAATGACGGGAAGCTTTGACTCCGTAATTGGAATACGCAAGGAACTGGCCGTTGAAAAATTTTTAACGCAATTGCCCGTCAGATTCGAGGTTGCAAAAAAGGATGTCCGCCTGAACTGCGTGGTATTGGAAATAGATGAAACTACCGGAAAGGCCTTGGGGATAGAGCGGCTTTCAATCGCCTGTAACTGAGGAGTGTGTATGGTATGTCGGTTGCTGAACAATTGGAAATAATTCGCCGTGGGGCGGTAGAAATCCTTCTTGAGAAGGAGTTGATCGAGAAACTTGAAAAATCCGAAAAAACCGGCGTTCCTTTAAGGGTCAAGGCCGGTTTTGACCCTACTGCCCCGGATTTGCATTTGGGGCACACGGTCCTGTTGCAAAAGCTTCGAAACTTTCAGCAGTTGGGGCATGAAGTGTTTTTTTTGATCGGTGATTTTACCGGCATGATAGGCGACCCTACCGGCAAGAGTGAGACCAGGAAGGCGTTGACCCGAGAGGATGTCCTTAAAAACGCGGAAACATATAAAGAACAGGTATTTAAGGTTCTTGATCCGGAAAAAACCCGAGTGGTTTTTAATTCGGAATGGCTTTTACCTCTAAAGGCAACGGACCTAATCGGTTTGGCGGCGAAATATACTGTGGCGCGGATGCTTGAAAGGGAGGACTTTCATAACAGGTTTGCCAATCAGATGCCCATAAGTATACATGAATTTCTTTATCCATTAATCCAGGGATACGATTCGGTTGCCCTTAAAGCGGATATTGAACTTGGAGGAACTGACCAGAAGTTTAATCTTCTTGTGGGGCGTGAACTACAGCGTGAGTGGAGGCAGATTCCGCAGACCGTGATTACGATGCCGCTTCTGGAAGGGTTGGATGGTGTCAATAAAATGTCCAAGTCCCTGGGGAACTATATCGGAATTAACGATTCCCCGGACGAAATATTTGGAAAAATGATGTCCATTTCGGACACTCTGATGATCAGGTACTATGAGTTGCTCAGTGATTTACCCCTTTCCAGCCTGAGAAAGATTAGCGAAGAAATGAAGAACGGTGAACTTCATCCTATGGAAGTAAAGAAAGACCTGGCTCGAGAAATCGTAACCCGGTACCATGGGGGCGCCGCCGCGCTCAGAGCGGAAGAGGATTTCGTCAGACGTTTCCGTGACAACCAGATTCCAGATAATATGGATACAAGAGAGATTCATACAGATGATGACAATATTCTCCTGTGTAAAGTCCTTTCCGAAGCAGGACTTGTCAAGTCTAATAGCGAAGGGCGTCGGGCGATTCAGCAGGGAGGTGTCAAGGTTGATGGTGAACGTGTGTCTGACGATGCACGGGAGCTTGATTGTCCAGGTGAATATATTCTGCAGGTGGGGAAGCGGCGTTTTGCGTGCGTAAAACTAATCAAATTTTAATGCAAAACCCGTTGACCGGCAGCGGCGAATTTGTTATAACTTTCCTTTTTTCAAGGCCACCTCAATCGAGTTGCTATTGACTGGCCGGGCAACCCGAAAAAACATAAAAAAAGTACTTGACGAAGCAGGCAGGTTTGAGTATGAT
>CAZFCG010000040.1:0-20074 GCA_964517595.1 uncultured Geobacter sp.
GATGGTCTGAAGATGAGATGTAAAACGGTATATTTGTTTGTTCCGAGTCCCTAACCGCAAGCGGGGCGTTTCCGGATAAACGGGCGACGCCCCGTTTTTTATGTCAGCGGCACAGGGATGCGATCCACCCGATTCACGATAGAATATTTTCCATTTCCGTATTTTACATCCCACGCGCCCCGGTTGACGGCAATGGCGGGCGCGGGAAAGGCGGCGCCGGACCATGACTGACCAGGACTCCAGGTTTCCTTATATAAGATGCCTCACCAGAGAAGATGAGAGCAGGATCCGCCACATCCCGTTTCTGAACATCGATACCCTTTTGATCCCTTCTCCATTCATCAAGGACAAGACCATCGACATAGACTACGAGCATAGCTATGTATGGGATGAAGAGGGTGAACTGCTGGGCTATTTCCTTGTCTATTCAGACCCGGAGAGGACGCGCTTTCATCTCTACAAGCAGGTGACAAGCCCCTTCGGAAGAGGGAAGGGGATAGGCTCCGCCTTCATGGAAAAACTGGCTCACTCCGTTTCCCGGGACGCCTTCATCTATCTGTTTGTCTGGGAAAAGCTGGTCAGCTCCATAGATTTTTTCCTGAGCAAGGGATTCTCCTTTCAGGAGGCCATTGTCTACCGGAAGATGAAGTTCTATCTCATGTCGGCGCCCGCCTCGTTGATCCTGGAAAGGATAGGGCAGGAGGGGGTAAAGGATGTTTCCATCGCCGAGGAGCTGAGCAAGGTTCGCCATGACGCGAAAAAGGCGCTCAAGATCATCCTCGACCTGGTATCCATACTGTCCGTCGACAACTTCAACAAGCTCATCGAAGACATCAACCGGGAAACCACCGCCCTTCTGAACACCCTCAACATGTATGAGGACAAGATCGCGGCAAGCCATGAGGTGCATATCAAGGAACTGATCATGGAGCGCGTCGTCCCCTTTATCGAGGTCTCCGACGTCCCCTGCGAGATCCGCCTCGTCATCAACTCCCATATCCCCCAGGTCATAGGCCACTACATGAATTTCAGCCGCGCCCTGATAAACCTGGTGTCCAATTCCCTGGATGCCATCCGCGAGGCCGGCAGACGGGGATGTATCGAGATATCCCTGGCGGAACGGGATGACACCGTGACTCTCCAGATTCGCGATAACGGAACCGGCATCGGCAAGGAAAGGCTCCTGCCGGGTCCGGATCTCCTTCCCCTGTTCGTGGGGAAAACGACGAAAAGCGGCAAGACCGGCGAGGGGATCGGAACCCGGCAGATCTTTTCCACCTTCGGCCTCGGCAATATCTCCATTGAAAGCGTCCTTGGGGAGTTTACCAAATGGACCATCTCCATGAAAAAAAGCACCCAGAAAGACGCCGTCCAATTGACGGAGATGAAATCGCGTTATGTGGAATTCATCAAGGCTACGGAATCCATCGTCATATCGGAAAAGAGCTCGCGGACCATCGTCGCTGCCTTTATCTGGCAGTTGCGGCAGATGGAGATCTTCAGCTACGAGCTTGTCTACCAGTTCAGCAGGTACAATAATGTCCGCGACATCTTCCGTACCATCCTCCTCTACCGCAATGGAGGCAGGGACTTTCCCTTCCTGAAGGCGGAACTGAAGAAATACCGGATAGACAATGAAGTCTACAGGTCCTGGTTGCTGGGAATCACCAGGAGGATCAAGCGCAATGAATCCTATATCCAGCGGACAGTGGATTTCGATGAATACAAGGGGATACTCTTCAAAAGCTACGGTCAGGCCCTGGACTGCACCATCATCTTCACCATGGACCCGGAAACGGGCCGCTTCCATGCCACGGACAGAAAGCTGGCGGAGCACATGGATTTTGTCTCATACCTGGGGAGGAACAGGGATCAACTGCTGCGCGGGGAGTTCACGGGTGATGTGCGAAACGTGGATACACCCATCTATCTGGGGGTCTGGTCGGTGTCCAGCCCGGAGGATCTGCGCGGGAAGCTGAAGCTGATCCGTTCCGGCGCCGCGCAATTGCTACAGATGGGCCTGAAGAGAGAAAAGCGCCTCTGCTTTTACGCTACCACCTTCAACCTCTGCGAGATGGAGATCGATACTCTTGCCACCGTAACCCTGGGAGGCATGGCGGATATGCCTGATGATGAATTTGATCGGCTTATGGCGCCCGCGGACAACGAAATGCAAGGCATGGTCTTTGCCGACTGAATGATAGCGCCCCGGCGTCTCTCCGGAAAAGATCCGGAGGACGCCGGCATGGCCCGTTTCATCTCAGAAACGGCAGCTTAATGGGTGAAGACGGCAAAGAGGGTATTTTTTTCATGGGAGACGGAACGGACGAGGGTATGTTGCCCGCCGGTGAAGACGCAGAAGAAGGAATGATTTTGCCCGCCGCTCCTCCGCTCTTCCATTTCCGGTAGCAGGCCAGCCCCTCCTCGGTGGAGCACTCTTCCACCAGGGTGCAGCCGCAATCCTCGGGAGTGGGACCGCACTTCTTGTTGTGGAAGTCGTTGACAGTTTCCTGTCCTTTGGGGCATACGAAGGCCGGAGGATAGTCCTTGGCGGCCCCTCCGCTTCCCACGCACGGACCGATGGAGCTGCCTGCCCCGAATACCAGGTCCTTTCTGTGCCAGCATGCCGAAGCCTGGCGCTGCCCCTTGCAGTCGGCCGGTTCGGTATTGCCGGCAAGGCCGAATCTCGGTTTTCCATAGGCTGAACAATCCAGCATCCTGGTACCGGTGCCGATGCGCACCTCGCATTCCTTGGAGGAACCTTTCCGGCAGCATACGCTTGCCCGTTCGAAAAGCCGGCAGCCGCATTTCTGCAGTTCCACCACGTCATAATCCCAGCAGGTACCAACCGGAACCAGGTAGCGCTTGCCGTCCAGTTCGTTCGTGCTGCGCTGTCCCCCGCGGCTTTTCACGTCCAGCACTCGCCCCTTGATCCTGTGCTGGTCTTCCCAGAGACGGATTACCTGGGCCTTTGACGGCTCGGCGCGGACCGGCGCGGGCGCGGCCATAACAAGGGTCAGACACATTAATAATGACAGCATACCACCATGAAACATGATTACATTCGCCTTCATGCAACTCCCTCCTTTGGTTTGAATTGTTCCGGATCGGAACATGTTGGCGCTGGGGGATAGTGAAAGAAGAGCCCCAAGCGGGATACATGATGACAGCAAAAAGTATACCCTGTAATCGCGGACGGGAAAGCGCCGGATGCTTGAAAAGCCCGCGTTTGCCCTCGCACGTCCCGCGCAATGTTGACTGGGTGCTGGGCGGGTGGTACATTGGTTTCGGCATTTTCATTAATACTGAAAAGGCGGTCTCACGCAAAGCCGCAAAGGACGCGAAGGAAAACAGTACCTTGTCAAACCAGTAATCTGTAACTCTTATTCTTTCAAGTCTAACCCCTCCAAACCTCACCTTCTCAGGGGAGGCTTAAAGGCTTTCCCTGAGAAGGGGGGACTGGGGGGGGGGGTTAAAGTTACAAGGCGCCAGGATATTTCCGAGATCCGGCTATCTGAGACCCGTTCCGGAAAAGGGAGCGAGAAATGGAAGACAATAATAATGGGAAAGAACGACTCTGCCTTGACGAACCTCCCTGCTCTTCTGTATCTGATCCTGGGGAGCGTCGCGTGCTGCTGGCGGAGGACAATCCCTTCAATCGTGAACTAGCCGTCGAGATGCTGAATATGCTGGGTTTTTCCGTGGATTCGGTGGTAGACGGCCATGCCGCGATGACGGCCTTCGAATCGGGAGTATACGACTTGATACTGATGGACTGCGATATGCCGGTGCTGGATGGTTACGAGGCGGCCCGCCGTATCCGTGCGGCGGAAATCGCGTCCGGCCTGGGAAAGACTCCCATAGTGGCGCTTACCGGCGACTCCACCGCTGAATGCCGCGAAATGTGTCTTGCCGCGGGGATGGACGACTTTCTCGGAAAGCCGTTTACCCTCAATGCCATGCGGGAGATGGCCTGTAAGTGGTTCAGGGGTGATTGAGCGGATATTCTTTGAAATTCCGATCTTACGAATTATTCAGCCGGCATGGGGGAGGGCTGCCCGTAGGAAACGGCCCGGTTTCTTCCGGTCTTTTTTGCTTCATACAGCGCTTCATCGGCCATCTTCAGAAGGGTGGTTGAAGACGCAAGTCCGGGAACCATTTGAGCGACTCCAAGGCTTATGGTGACGGTTACTTCCGTTTCCTGGTACAGGTGCTTCATGTCGGAAACCGCGGCGCGAAAGCGTTCCGCGAGCCCCATGGCCGTCGCGAGATCGGTTTCCGGCAAGAGGCAGCAGAATTCCTCCCCGCCATAGCGCGCGAGAAAATCGGTCTTCCGAATCAATGACAAAACCTTTCCGGAAATGCTTTTCAGGATGAAATCACCGCACAGGTGGCCATGGTTATCGTTGACTTTCTTGAAAAAGTCGATGTCAAACATTACTACGCTGAATACCCTCGAGTAGCGGGTGTGTCTCTCATACTCCTCCTCCAGGCGTTTCTCCAGGAACCGCCGGTTATAGACCCCAGTGAGTCCGTCCCGCATGTTCATCTCCAGGAGACGATGCTCGTACGCCGCAAGCTCGGTGACATCCTGTACCGTCAGGTAGAGGCCGGTGATGGAGTTGTCTTCGTTGCGCAAGGGCCCCATGGCGCAACTCTGCTGCATGTATTCCATGGCGGACTCAAAGGAGCTGTCCGGTCTGAACGGGAAAAGGAAGCGATGAAGCTTCTGGGAAAAAAAGGCGAAATTTCCGAAGGTCAGGACATATTTGCAACTGCGCTGGAATTTAGGGGTATTCAGGTCGGGGAAAAAGTCAAACAGCGGTAACCCGATTATTTTTTCCGCCGGTATGCCGCTGTGGGATTCCATCCAGCGATTCCAGTATTTTACCCGAAGTTCTCCGTCCAGGATGACGAGTCCGAGGTTTATGGAGTCCAGTATCTGGGAGAGTTCATTCATACCGTTCAAGGAATTCCGCGAGGGCCTGCTTAATCCATGCCACAGATTCGGGGGTCGTTACCAGAAAGAGGAAGCCGTTGACGTTTCGTTCATCGAAACGGAACAGGGTCTTCATGACAATGGCGGTGTACTCGGGGTCGAAGAGTTTATTAGGTAGTATGTCGTGGGGTTTGTTTTCAACCACTACCTTGGGGGGGGAATAGGTCACCACGTCCCCAAGGAGTTCGGTGATCTTGCCGACGCAGGCGCCTATGAGGATGTTGCCTATTTCCATGAGGGTTTCCTTCTCCAGCACCTCAATGGAACCTGATTCGAAGCTTGTCTCATGGTCGGGGTCCAGCATGGTTATCAACCCTTTGCCGGCGCCCGCCGGAAAGACCAGGAACGCGCTTCCCTTGAATTTCCCCCAGAAATTCTGTTCCACGATGCTGATGTTGGAAAAGTCCCGGACCTCGTAAAGGAGGTACTCAGGAAGCTCCTCCGCTTGCAGCACCTTTACATAGGGAACGTTCAGAACCACGAAGATATTTATTACCTCGGCGAGTTCAGCGGCTGCCTTACCGAAAGCGATGTTCATTATCTCCTGGAGGATGTCTTTTTCTTCTTCGCTGATGAGGGGGTAGTCAGATTCCATGGCTCTCTTTCAGGAATTCATAGGCTTTCAGCAGGGCATCTTTAACGTTTTCCTTGGTCGGCGGCTTCTTGAGCACCAGGAACGCTTCCAAGGCCGTCACCTTTTCGATGGATTTCACCTGTATATCCGCGGTGGAAACGATGATAACGCCTTGTGAATCGTGTTTTTTCATCTCTTCCAGGGCCTCGACTCCGTCCATGACCGGCATGGTGAGATCCAGGAAGGTGACTTCAGGCGATACTTCGCGGAATTTTTCCAGTCCCGCCAGACCGTCTCCCGCCTCGTGCAGTTCGTATTCTTCGTCCTTCGGAAAGCAGCTTTTAAGCATCTTTCTGGAAATGGGCGAGTCGTCTACTATCAGAATCTTCCTGGCCATGTCGACTGTCCTCGATAGTTGGATTTTGCTGCCTGGTCTGAAGCGGCCTATTCCTCCCGCATGGTCGACAAATTAACAAAAATACTAATAAAGAGTCAATGGAAATAATGGAAAGTTAATGTATTGCGCGCGTTGAGGGTGGTGGTTCACGCAGCCTGAAAAAGCGGTGCAAGGGAATAAGCAGGGACGGTCTCCCGGCGGATTCCGGCCTTTGTTTTCCGTTGGGTGGTTAGAGTTATTTCCTGAAAACGGCAGTTGGATCTGTCCGAAGAGAAGGAAAGATTACTTAGATTGCCGAATCCGGTTAATCAGCTCCTTATCTGCGGACGAATATCTCCCGCGCCATGCTGGTGTCGATGGCGAATTCCGAATAACCGACGCTGAAGATATAGGAAGGGAAGGTCTGTATCAGGCGGATGCAGTTGCCGGGCAGCACGCCCATGGCCATCAGCTTCTGCATCTTCTTGTTGTCTTCGGTCTGGATATAGGCAATCTCGCCTTCTTCGTTGGGCTTGAGTTCCGTCAGGGGAACCACCCCCAGATTGCCGCTGCGCTGGGCTTCGATACAGCATTCTCCAGGAGGGATCGGCTTGCCGTGGGGACATGTGGAAGGATGGTTGAGCAGGCTGCATATCTTGGTGTCAACGCCATCGTTCAGCAGGTGCTCCAGCTGGCATGCCTTTTCTCGCGCGGCCTCTCCGCGGATATTGAATACGTCCATCATGAGCCGTTCCGCGAGCCGGAACCGGCGAACCACCTTAAGGCCTTCTTCCTTGCCTTCGGGGCGCAGGCTTACCTGTCCATCATTCACCTCTATGAGCGCCCGGTCGGACAATTCCTGGACAACGGGGTCATTGGGGGAGATGGGAATACTGTCCATTTCCATGAAGAGGTTGCCGTCTTCTTCCAGCTTTATCCATAGCTTTTCCAGGATCTCTTCCGCTTTTTCAGATAATTTTTCGTTCATATCATCTCCCGGATATCTTGAATAGTTTCTTTATCTTTCGCGCCAGGGCCGTTTCCGGCGGGTTTTCGTAGTTGCATCGGGGGCATTTTAGTTTGTTGCATCCTCTGCTCAGAGGGCAGTTCCGGCATCCGGGATTTGCTTCCCGTTCATCGAACTCGTATCCGCAGAAGCCGCATTTCATTGGAGGATGCCGGTGATGAGCAGGAATTCGTTAAGCAGGTAGCCGCTTCCGAACGCCACCGCGCTGACGAATATGGCGATGGCTACGGCGACCTTTGCCCCCCGCTCTTTCATCATGATAAGGAACTGGGCGATGCAGGGGACGAAGAGAGTAAGGGTTACGGCTGCGACGGTCAGCTGCCGGGCGTTCAGGAGCCCGGATGTCTGCAGGTCATAAAGGCCGGCCGCTCCGTAATCGCGCCGGAAAAAGCCGAAAATGAAAGCCACGGCGGTTTCTCCCGGCAGGCCTATTGCCGCCATTACCGGCTTCATCCATGACACGATTGCCTGCAGGGCATTGGTGATCTTGCCGAGCCAGAGAAGAAAGGAGGCCAGGATAAAGAGGGGAATGATCTCCACCAGGTACCATTGTACCCGTGAATAGGTCTTGGTGAGCACGTTGGTTAACTGGGGGAGGCGCATGGGCGGAAGCTCCATATAGAACATGGGAGATTCGCCGGGCACCACCCGGGAGGCCAGCAGTCCCACCAGCAGGAAGACAAGGACCATGAAGATGCTCCACACGGCAAGGGCGCCGGGAAAGGTGGCAAGAAGCGCCAGTATGACACCCAGTTGGGCCGAGCAGGGGATCGCCAGCGCCAGGAGGATTGTGGCGATGATCCGTTCACGCACAGTCTCCAGGGTTCTGGTTACCATGGTGGCCATGGTGTCGCAGCCGAATCCGAGCACCATGGGGATGACGGCTCGGCCCGTGAGGCCGATCTTCTTGAACAGACGGTCTACCAGCAGCGCCAGGCGCGGGAAATAGCCGCTGTCTTCCAGTATGGAAAAAAAGAGGAAAAAGGTCGTGACGATTGGCAGGATTATGCCTACGGCATAACGGAGGCCGAGGGTAACTATCCCGTACTCTCCGACGAACAGTTCCCGGAGTGTTTCCCACGGGATAAGGGTGTTGAACAGGGAAACCATCCATGGGCTTATGTATCCCTCAAAAACGACGCCTTCCAGAAAATCAACCAGAGTGCCGGCCCCGAATCCTCCGACGAATTTGTAGAGTCCGAAATAGAGCGCCGCCAGCAGCAAAGGAACTCCGGTAAGCGGACGAACGGTCCAGGAGGAAAGTCGCTCCCCCATGTCCCGTCTTTTCTTTTCAGAGGCATGAAAGACCCCGTCCAGTATCCATTTGACCACGGCTTTTCGTTCCAGCGAGAGTTCCAGGTGGAAGGAGGATCTCATGGCGAAAATCTTCTCCCGGACCTTTTCATCAATGGCCGGGAAACCGGATTTCTCCGTTTCGCGCACAATTCCCTCCACCTCTTCATCTTTCTGGAGAAGGAGGAGCGCAATGGCCTTTTTCGAGATGGAGTAACTGCCGGACATGAGCGCCATGATCTCCATGAGATCGGCCTCCAGTCTTTTCCCGTAACCGAAAAAGACCCGTCGCGAAGCTTCGTGGCCGGCGATAATCTTTTTCAGTTCGGGCAATCCCCGTTTTTTGGCGGCCGCGGCGGCAATTACCGGGATGCCGAGCTTTTTCTCAAGGGCGGGGATGTCGATGGAAATACCCATCCGTTCGGCCTCATCCATGATGTTGACGACCAGGATCACCGGCAGGCCTGCTTCAATGAGTTGGATGGTCATGGCGAGCATCCGCTCCAGGTTCCTCGCGTCCAATACGTGGACCACCAGGTCAGGCGACTCGTGGAGCAGTATCTCACGGGCTACGCGCTCTTCCTCGGTGATGGGGAGGATGGAATACATGCCGGGGGTATCTATTATCTGGCAGCTTACGTCGTCGATGACTACGCTTCCCCTGGCCACTTCCACCGAGGTTCCTGGGTAATTGGATACGGTCACATAGGCGCCTGTCAAGGCATTGAAAAGGACACTTTTACCGACGTTTGGATTGCCTACGAGCGCCACCTTTTTTTTACAGCATGGGCAGTTTCCGTCCGGAGTGGGTTTGCAGGAAGGTTTCTTCAGGAATTTCAGCATCAATCTTCTCGCTAGTTCATATTGTTAATCAGGTTAGTTTGATTTTCGGTCCGTAAAGGTTGCAATGACGCGGATTCAGGTCACTTTCTTTTGCCGGCATTTATGGCAGATACCGTACATTTCCAGTTTGTGTTTTTCCACATGAAAGCCATACTGGTCCGCAATCGCGTTCTGGAGGCGCTCAATGGATTCGTTTTCGAACTCCTGTATTGCGCCGCAACGGGTACAGACCATATGATCGTGATGTTCACCTGCCACAACGGGCTCGTACCTGCTCTGTCCGTCTCCGAAATGGATCTCCCGGGCAAGACCGCATTCGGCGAAGAGCTTCAGGGTGCGGTAAACCGTGGCGTATCCGATGGTGGGGTTTTTGGATCTCACCTTCAGGTACAGCTCTTCGGTGCTCAAGTGGCGGTCCGAGGTCAGAAACATATCAAGAACTACATCTCTCTGCCGGGTGGACTTGAGCCCTTTTGTTGCTATAAAATCATGAAATTGCTTCTTCTGGGCACGTTTCACGGTTAAACCTCAGTTGAAAATGATTATCATCATATATGGGGCTCAATCGGAAGTCAAGCCGTTACTCGCATGGTATATTTCTTTGTCTTAAACGTTTCCGCCGCTATTCCCATGGCGGCCTTCCCCATGATAAACCATCCCTGAATTGACTCATCTTCCCAGTTGGGGTAATCTCCCTAGGTACCTGTCCTTATGTCAATCCGCCTGATGGGCGGAGTCGTGGAGCAGCAACGGGAATCATATGAAAATATCCAATAAAGAGAACATTTATTTCCCCCGTGAGATTCAGGTGACCGGAGAGATGTGGCGGCGCCTGGATCTGGATTCAGCGCCGTCCGGAGGGGCGCCCGCCAGATTTTACCGGATTGTGGCGGAGCGCATGAACCGCCTCTCCGGCCGGGATGCAATGGCGATACCTTATTCCATGCCACTTCTGTTCGCCCGGATGAGCCGTGTTTTCCGCTATCTTCTGAACCGGTATCTGGACGAACAGCATCCCGCTCTGGAAGACCTTGTCCTTTCCAACGGGGGCCTTGCCCTTGCTTCCGGCGCACTCGGCTCGGCCATACGGCATTTCGTGGAGTTATATCCGCCGGCCGATCTCCTGGCGCGGCGAGTGGCTAATGCCCGGGAATTCCTGGCCGGGGACGGCCGGCGCCGGGCAAGACGCCGCACGGCCGCCCGCGAAATGCTTCTTTTACTCCTCAATGGAGAAAATCGCGCATTGTTTCCTCTTCGCCACCTCTTCGACGATAAAGAGCTGTCCTCCGTCTCTCCCTACCGTCAGGTGACCAGGGCTCTTGACGCCGAACTGAAAAAGGCGCCCCACTGCGACCCTTTTGACCTGCCGATTCTGGAACTGCTGAGGGCGCCCATGCGCGCCTGTCCCGATTCACTTTCCGGGCAACTGGAGTTCATCAGAAAGAACTGGACGGCTATCCTTCCTCCGGAGATGCTGGAGGAGATTCTTTCGGTTCTGGACATGGTGAAAGAGGAGATGCGCCCGCGGTTTGACGGGCCTGGTCCTCCCGTTGTCATGGAGTTCAGGAAGGAAGCCGGGGAAGGGGACGCGGCATATGGCGCCGACTACCCGGAACCGGAGAAATTCTCTCCGGATACGGAGTGGATGCCTAACGTGGTGCTTATGGCCAAGATGGTCTATGTCTGGCTGGACCAGCTCTCCAGGAAATACGGGCGCACCCTGTCGCGTCTCGATGAAATCCCGGACGCGGAACTTGACAGGCTGGCGGCCTGGGGATTTACCGGCCTGTGGCTGATAGGCCTGTGGGAGAGGTCTTCCGCATCGGCGAAGATCAAGCATTACAGTGGCAATGCCGAGGCCATCTCCTCCGCCTATTCCCTTTATGATTATTGCATCGCCGTCGATCTGGGAGGGGAAGATGCCCTGGAAAACCTGCGGCGCCGGGCCGCCCGAAGGGGAATACGCCTGGCCAGCGACATGGTGCCAAACCATACGGGTATCGATTCCCGCTGGACCAGGGAGCATCCGGACTGGTTCATCCAGCTTGACTACCCCCCCTTTCCCGCCTACAACTTCACCGGGCCGGATCTGTCTTCCTCGCCTGACATAAGCCTCCGCATCGAGGACGGCTACTGGTCGAAGACCGATGCGGCGGTGGTCTTTCAGCATGTGGACAACCGCGACGGCCGGACACGATATATCTATCATGGCAACGACGGCACCAGTACCCCGTGGAATGACACGGCCCAGTTGAACTATCTTGTCCCGGAGGTCCGGGAAGCGGTGATCCGTACCATCCTCCATGTGGCGCGCAATTTTCCCATCATCCGTTTCGACGCCGCCATGACCCTGGCCAAGAAACACTACCAGCGTCTCTGGTTCCCCCAGAAAGGACTGGGGGGAGGCATACCTTCGCGGGCGGAACACGCCCTGTCCCGCAAGCGTTTCGACGAGCTTTTCCCGGTGGAATTCTGGCGCGAGGTAGTGGACCGGGTGGCGGCGGAAGCGCCGGACACCCTTTTGCTGGCCGAGGCCTTCTGGCTGATGGAGGGCTACTTCGTCCGCACGCTGGGGATGCACCGGGTCTACAACAGCGCCTTCATGAACATGCTGAAGATGGAGGAAAACGCCAAGTACCGGCAGACCATCAAGAATGTGCTCGAATTCACCCCGGAGATCCTTCAGAGGTTTGTGAACTTCATGAATAATCCGGACGAACGGACGGCCATCGACCAGTTCGGCAGGGAAGGAAAGTATTTCGGCGCCACCGTGCTGCTGGTGACCATGCCCGGCCTTCCCATGTTCGGCCATGGCCAGATTGAGGGTTTTACGGAAAAATACGGGATGGAGTACCGCAGGGCCTTCCGGGCCGAAGAACCCGACGCCCATCTGGTGGAGATGCATGAACGGAAGATTTTTCCTCTCATGAAAAGGCGGCGCATGTTCAGCGGCGCGGCAAATTTCGTTCTTTACGATTTTTTCGCGGGGGACCGGGTAGACGAAAACGTTTTCGCCTATTCCAATTCCCATGGAGACGAGCGCGCGCTCATCGTCTACCACAACCGCTTCGCCTCCACGTCAGGCTGGATTCGCACTTCCTGCGCCCGTACTGTGAAGAGCGAATCCGGAGAGACACGACAGGTGAGGACGACTCTGGGAGAGGCCCTGGCGGCCCGCCCTGATGGAAGGTATTACTATCGTTTCAGGGACTCGGCCACCGGCCTTGAATATCTCCGCCACGGCCGCGATCTCCTGGAGCGGGGACTGTATGTTGAACTGGAGGCCTATGAATATCATGCCTTTCTCGATTTCCGCGAGATCAGGGATGATGATTACGGAACGTGGGGAAAGGTGTGCGCCGCTCTCGCCGGCAGGCCCGTGGAGAGTCTTGACGAGGAGTTCCGCCAGGTTCGCCACGCAGCGGGCATAGCCGCTCTGGCGCGCCTTGCCTCGGATCTGCCTCAAATCCTGCCGGTCCTCTTTGATCCGTCTTCTGCTACCGTGGCCCGGGCTGAAGCAGTCGATACACTGCGGAAGCGTCTGCTTGACTTTTTCGGGGCCGTCAGGAAGGAAATGGGCCTTGCCGGAGATGAGCGAAAAGTTTCCGGACTGCTGGTTTCGAATCTGGAGGTCCTGGTCAGGACTGCCGGTCTGCAAAGCCGGCGCGCGGGAGCACAACCCGCCCTTGAAATGCTGCGTTCCGGGCTCCAACCCGAAAGGGGCTTCAATCTGCTGGTCCTGTCGCTCTATCTCATCCTGCGCAACAGCGCCTGCCTGTCCGGTGACGCTGCCCCGGCGGACCAGCCGATCCGGATTTTTACGGAAATGGGTTTCGGCAGGGCGCTGGCCGCCTCCTTTCACACGGCGAGCCAGACCGATGACTCCTTCCGGCCGCCCTGGGACGGCGAATCAAGCGTGTCGCTCCTGAAGGCGCTGCTGACACTGGGGGGCTTTTTCATGAACAGGGCTGTTGAACCGGACCGGCTCCTGGATTCACCGGATGCGCGCCGGTTTATCCTCCTCCATGAGAGCGGCGGCATAAAATGGTTCAATAAAGAGCGTTTCGAGGCGCTTTCGGAGATGCTGTTCCTGGCCACCGTGCTCACCGACGTTCGCGGAAAGGGCGCGGCGGCCAGAATTGCCGACGTTATGATGTATGGCCGCGCGACCCGGCGGCTTATCGACAACGCTGCACGGGCCGGCTATCGGACTGACGTCTTCCGGCAACTCTCAGCCGGAGGGTGAAGACTCTTTCAACCTGTCTTGGAGACAATATTTGTCTGGAGTGTTTTTCGTCTCTGTGCTACATATTTTGCGGGCAAAATTTTCTTGCCAGGCCAGAAATTCCTTGTTTCCGGATGGACACAACATACATTCCGGCATCACTTTTTTGAATAAAGGAGATGGGACATGAAGGTAAAGGTTAAACTTTTCGCTACGTTCCGGGACGGCCGATTCAATGAAGAGGTAAGGGACTATTCTCCGGGAGCGACCGTAAAGTTTGTTCTGGAGGAACTGAAAATCCCCATGGATGAAATCGGAGCGACTCTTATCAATCATCGCCATGTGGAGGAGGATCATGCCCTCCAGGATGGAGACAACCTGTCTATCTTTCCCCTCGTCGGAGGAGGCTAGAAATGCAGGAAGTGCGCTCGTTTCTCCTGAAGCATGCGGAAGGGGATATTCTGCCCTGGAGGCATCATGTCTTCGCCTCAACCCATTTCGGCCTTTCCATGGGACAGGTTGAGCGGATAGCTCTGGAATCGGGACTCCTTCCCTCCCGCTATCAGCGTAACCGGAATACCATCTCCATTACCCAGCAGTTGCGTATCTTCAGGGGAACGGTTGCTGTTGTCGGGTGCGGTGGCCTCGGCGGTTATGTCATCGAACTGCTGGCGAGGCTCGGGGTCGGAAGGCTGATCGCCGTTGACCCGGATGTATTCGAGGAACACAACCTCAATCGTCAGCTTTACTCCACCCCCGCGATGCTCGGCAGACCCAAGGTGGAGGCCGCGTATCTCCGGGTGAAGGAGATAAACCCCGCGGTAACGCTTACTCCTGTCAAGTGCGCCTTCAGCAAAACAAACGGTTTCGATATCCTGGAGGGCTCGGATATTGTCGTGGACGCCCTGGACAGCATACCTGTAAGGCTCGAACTCTCGGATGTCTGCAACGACATGAACGCGGCGCTGGTCCACGGCGCCATTGGCGGCTGGTTCGGCCAGGTAGCCACCCAGTTTCCGGGAGAGGACACCCTCAGAAGGATCTATAACCGGCCGGCCGGCGCCAAGGGTGTGGAAAAGTCTTTGGGGAATCCTTCGTTCACTCCGGCTGTTATCGCCAGCCTCCAGTCAGCGGAGGTGTGCAAGATACTAACCGGACAGGGGCAGACCCTGAGCAGGCGCAAGCTTCACATCAATCTCCTGGATATGGAAAGCATCGAACTTCCTTACTGATCCGACCTTGGACCCCTGCCGGAGCGGCTGCCGCAGATACTCGCGGCAGGGGCCGGATGCCGAATATACCCCTCTCCGTTGAAGATATCAGGGGTCTCATGGCAGACTGCCCGATTTGTACGAAACCGTCTGCAATGTTGCGGTCTCTAACACGTATACGGAATCGCCGGTCATGAAAACCCGGCTCCGCATCAGCTCCTCCCGCCTATTTGATTGCGGCCTGCAGGACCTCGGCAATCTGGTTGCAGTACCTTTCAGTCTCCTCGATGCTCGGCCCTTCAACCATGACCCGGCACAGATTCTGTGTGCCCGAATAGCGCACCAGGACGCGGCCGCTTTCACCCAGCTTCTTTTCCACCTCCCTGATTACCGCAACCGCCTCGGGAACCGATGATATCTCCGGCTTGCTTTTCACCGGTACGTTCAGCAGCTTCTGGGGGAAAACATCCATTGCCTTGGCAAGCTCGGACAGGGGCTTGCCTGTCCTTGCCATGACCGCCATCAACTGCATGGCCGTCAGGATGCCGTCGCCGGTTGTGTGATGGTCGAGAAAGATCATGTGGCCGGAATCCTCGCCGCCGATATTGCTTCCCAGGCGCTGCATGTCTTCCAGGACATAGCGGTCGCCCACTTTGGCCGCGTGGTGCTTAATACCGTATTTTCTGCAGGCAATGGTAAGACCCAGGTTGCTCATAACGGTGCTGACCAGCAGATCGTTTTTAAGTTTTCCCTCTTCTTTCAACGCCTTGGCGCAGATGATGAGGATCTGGTCGCCGGTGATCTCGTTGCCCTTTTCATCCACGGTGATGAGGCGGTCCGCATCGCCGTCAAAGGCGAGTCCTATGGCGGCGCCTGTCTCCAGAACACGTCTCCTGAGGTCGCCGGTATGCTGCGAGCCACAATTGTCATTGATATTGAGGCCGTTGGGCTTGTTGTGAATTACGTCAACATCCGCGCCCAGCTCAGTGAACGCCGCGGGCGCGACCTTGTAGGCCGCGCCGTTGGAGGCGTCGATGACAATCTTCATATCCTCCATGGACAGCTCTCTGGGGAAGGTGTTTTTCAGAAAAACGATATACCTGCCATTCACATCGTCAAGCCGGTAGGCGCGCCCCATTTCCGCGGCGGGCGGCGCCATGTCGGGAAGTTTTCCTTCCAGCACCAGCTTTTCGATCTCCTCTTCCCGTTCATCAGACAATTTGTAGCCGTTCCCGGAAAAGATCTTGATGCCGTTGTCCTGAAACGGATTGTGGGAAGCGGATACGACTATGCCCGCGTCGGCGCGCATGCTCTGGGTGATGAAGGCAATGCCGGGGGTAGGCAGTACGCCCACCAGATAGGGGATCCCTCCCATGGAAGTAATGCCCGCCTCCAGGGAGCTTTCCAGCATATAGCCTGATATTCTAGTGTCTTTTCCAATGATTACTCTTGGTTTGTGATGGTTGTGATGAAGCAGATATGTGATTGCCTGTCCCACGGAAAAGGCAATGGAAGCATTCATCGGATAGCGGTTTGCCTCGCCCCGTATCCCGTCAGTGCCGAACAATTGACCCATGTACTGTCTCCTTGTTTATTGGTTCCGATTCGTTTCGTGAAATGCGGAACCGGAATTAAAATATTACTTTTTTACTCATCACTTACAAACTTTTCACTTTTCACTTTTCACTTTTTACTTTTCACTTTTTACTTTTTACTTTTCACTGCTTCAAAAAGATTCAACGACGGCATAAGCCTTCGCGCCTCTTGGCAATGAGCGGCAATGAGTGACTCAAGCCATTGCGAGCCCATGCCAGAGATCCCGGCAGGCAGTCCTTTGATGAAGTCCGTATATTTCTGATCGCTTTCCTGCGCCAGAGCCGTGACAGCGGCTGGAACATCTTCGGGTGTCCGGCCGTCAGGCCGGCAATTGGAAAACATCTCCCGGATCGAATCCATGGCCGTGTACAACTCCTTTTTGCCTGCTTCGGATTTTTTGTTTTCCGGATACTTTTCCACGGAGGCCATGGCCTTTTCCGCCATGGCCTGGAGACGCTTGATGCGTTCCTTTTTCGCCAGGGAAAGTTTGTCCATTGCTCCTTCGTATACAAGGCCGCCGAATTCCTGCCTGGCGAAAAAGGGCTGTCTTACATGTCTGTACCACTGTTCCAGCGCTGACAGATTAGCCAGGTAGAGGATGTTGGCGCCGACCACCCGGGAGATGGAGGGATAGCTGTTGGGCCTCTTGTCGAAAATCTCTCCCGGGATGGCCTTTCCAAAGACCAGCTTGTTTTCCTCGACCACATCCCTGCGCAATGTCGTGCCGGCCGCGACTGTATTACCGTAGCCCACGCGCAGGGGCCCCACCATTCCCCCCTGTCCGCCAAGGAAAATGGGCGGCTGGTTCAGCATGACGCCCTTCGGGACATCGCCGATGAGAGACGCCGTAGTCTTGTCTCCGTCAGGGGTGAAATTGAAGTGGATATACGAGCTGCCGACCTCGCTGTGGTTTTTCCGGCTCGTACCGCCGGCCATCAGACAATCGCAGAAATTTATCAGACTTCCCAGGGTTACAAAAGGAAAAAGGATGGTCTGCTTCAACCCCACGCAATGGGCGCCACTCGCTTCCTCCTCCAGAATGCAGCCCTCGCGCACGTGCGCGCCCAGTCCCATGCCGGATTTTTCCAGAAAAACAGCCTTGTTGAAATAACCGCCCTTCAGTTCCACGCCAGGGCCGATCTGGCAGTCATCAATGGTAGCCGGTCCTTCAGCGCCAATTGTGGCGCCCGCCGAGATCACCGTGCCGGCGCCGTAAATCCGGCAGCCCGGAAAGATAGTAACCCCGTTGCCGGAAATCCGTTCTGTGTCTACCTCGTCGCCTATGTCAAGGGTCAGTGGATTGGGGATGTCCACCCCCTTTTCTATTAACCGGACAATCTTGTCGTACGATCTTATTCTGAGTTCCACTGGTTCCTCCTTGGCTTGAATCCGTAAAAAAGCATGCCTAGAGCTTGACGGAAGGACAGGTAATAATCCTCCCGGGAAATTTGTCCATGGAAGAGAATGCCCCTGCCGTGGGTGGGAAAACCTATATCATGATCATATTGTCCATGGGAAGGATTATCGTGTCTGCCGCTAATCTGAAAAGGGCGGTATAAGTGGATAACGATTCATGGGTTCGTTTCGTCCTGAACGTTGGCGGGGGGGATGTGATTAGGAAATCATTGCGGATTTCGCGCTTTTTTACGTCGCGGCAAGCTGCAAAACCCACTGTGCCTTGTCCGTCAGGGGAGGTTGGTATGTCTCGAATCTCAGAAGCAGCTGCTCCGGGTCTTCGTCCAGAAGAATCATTTCACGGTGTTCCCGTTCGACGAATCTTTCAGTTACCGTATGATTCAGAAAATCCATTAAAGTGCTGAAATACTTATTTATATTCAGTAGTCCGCACGGTTTGCGGTGGATGCCCAACTGGGCCCAGGTCAGTATCTCAAAAAATTCCTCGATGGTGCCCAGTCCACCGGGGAGGGCGATGAACCCGTCAGCCAGTTCCGCCATCATCGCTTTCCGTTCATGCATGGAATCCACCACCCGCAAATCGGAGAGGCCGGTGAACGCAACCTCCCTTTCCATCAAGGCCCTGGGAATGACGCCGACAACCTCGCCCCCTCTTTCCAGTACCGACCGGGCTATCTCGCCCATGAGGCCTACCCGCGCGCCTCCGTATATCAGCCCGATGTTTTTCCGCGCAAGGGCCCCGGCCAGTTGCTTTGCCGCGTCCAGATACTCAGGCCTGGCGCCTGGACTTGATCCGCAGAATACACATATTCGTTTCATGCTGTTTCTCCTGTTCTGATATTGACCGC
Source organism: uncultured Geobacter sp. (assembly GCA_964517595.1). Taxonomy (GTDB): domain Bacteria; phylum Desulfobacterota; class Desulfuromonadia; order Geobacterales; family Geobacteraceae; genus RPRC01. The sequence continues at coordinate 18,409 of CAZFCG010000040.1, forward strand.
CGTCTGAAAAACCGGCGCAAGGACTGGCTGGGCATTCAAGGCGCCACCAGCAGATCCGGCGCGGCGCTTGATGCTCCCCCGAGCCGAACGGCCTGGTATACCCACCATGCGCGGATTCTTGACATGCCGTCTTCGAGGCAGATTTCTCTCAGCAGCTTGTCGGCGTACTCCCGCTGATCCTGTGGAATGACTTTTTCTCTCATGAGTTGGTAAAGCACATCGTGCACCAGGGATCCCCGCATGAAGTCCGGTGTGTCAATGGTTGGTCCGCTAGGTCCATCCCACGCATACCCTTTCTTTACCGTAAGCAAGCCATCGGCCTCGAGCATGATGACCGGAGGTATTTCAAAGGTCCGGGCAATACGCAGGTCCGTCTGATGTTTATAGTCGGCAAATAATGTGTATTTGTAGTGACGACGTTTCTTGTAGAGGATCACAGGTCACTCCTTGGGGAGCGTCCAAATGGGCCCGGCGCTCGGCCCTTCATGGTCCAGAATAATCCCCGACCCCTGGCTCCAGATCAGCCACACCTGCTCGTTCAGTTCATATGGCATGGCCATGCCGTCTATGAACAGGTAGTTCAGCACACGCACATCCAGGCCGCGGTCATCCGTCAGGCGGATGCAATACCGGGTGACATCCCCGAGAAAGAGGCTTTTTTCGATGACTCCCTGGATGCCGTTCTCATGATCCTTAGGGTCGAGGAGGCTCACCCGCATCTGTTCCGGTCGAATCCCGTAGAGGACGCTCCGGCCCGGCTCGAAAGGGTAGAATCCGCGTCGTCGCACCATGTTTCCACCGGGCAGTTCAATTTCGCACATCTCCGGTCCCGATGTGGTGACGCGCCCTTCGATGAAGTTGATGTCACCCACGAAATCGGCCGTGAACCGCGTCGATGGATTGTAGTAGACATCGCTTGAAAAACCGAACTGATCGACACGCCCCCTGTTCACTACGGCTATGCGGTCGGCCATCTCGAATGCCTCTTCCTGGTCGTGGGTTACCATCAGTGTGGTGACGCCAATCTCCTTGACGATTTCTTTCACCGACTGGCGGAGCTGAATCCGGGTCTTTGCGTCCAGGGCGCCGAAGGGTTCGTCCAGAAGGAGGACCTTCGGGTCGTAGGCGAGAGAGCGGGCCAGGGCCACCCGCTGCAACTGGCCTCCGGAGAGTTGACTCCCATAGCGCTCGCCCATGCCGGACAGCCCCACCAGTTCCAGCAGGCGCTCCCTGCGCTCCCGGCGTTGGGAAACCGGCGCTTTCCTGATCTTCAGCCCGAATTCGATGTTCTCGGCAACGGTCATGTACGGAAAGATCGAATAGTTCTGGAAGACGAATCCGAAACCGCGCTGCTGGGGAGGAAGGCGAGTGATATCCGTGCCGTTGAGCTGAATCCTTCCCTGGTCCGGCGTACAAAGCCCCGCCACCATGCGCAGAATAGTGCTTTTACCGCTGCCGCTGGAGCCGAGAAGGACCACGAGTTCCCCGTCGTGAACCTCCAGGGAGACACGGTCCACAATCAGGTGTTCGCCGTACTGTTTGCTGATGTTCTCAATGGAAATGGCCATGGAGCACTCCGTTGGATATAAGTGAAACCAGATTCGACAGATGGAGGCATCCTTCGTTCTCTTCGATTGCCGTCTTTCTGCTCTAAGCTCATTTCGCT
>CAZFCG010000040.1:20233-27610 GCA_964517595.1 uncultured Geobacter sp.
CACGAGAACACGATGCAGCCGCTCAATGACGTCATCGCCAGGATTGCCGCAACCGAGTTCGCCGCTTCGATATTGCCTCCTTCGAACTGGGAGAAAATATAGAGGGGCGCCGTCTGGGTGCGCAACCGCAGGTTTCCGGACACCATGACCGTGGCCCCGAACTCTCCCAGGGAGTGGGCGAAGGTGAGGAGCGCGCCGGTGATCAGCCCTCCGCGCAGGGCCGGAAACACGATATGGACGAAGGTCTGCCAGCGGGTGGCGCCCATGGTGTAGGCAGCTTCTTCGTAGGTGGTCTGCAGGTCGTCCAGCACCGGCCTGACCGAGCCCACCATGTAGGGAAGCGTCACGAAGATGTGCGCCAGCAGGACGCCGAAGACGGTGAACATGGGCTGAATCCCCAGGGGCTCCAGCATCTTCCCGAACAACCCGATGGGTCCCCACAGCAGGAGAAGGGACGTGCCCACAACCACGTTGGGAAGGGCCACGGGGAGATTAAGGATGATCCCCAGCTGTTCCCTCCCCGGAAAACGGGTCTTGCTCAGGACATACGCCGCATAGGTCCCGAGGACCGCATTGACCGCTGCCGTACAAAAGGCGATGATCAGGCTGAAGCGGATGGCAAACAGGGCGTCCCTCGTTGTCAGTGCCGCCATGAATTTTCCGAGGCCGCCGTGCAGGGCATGGATGAAGACCGATGCGAGTGGCAGCAACAGGAGAGGGAGCATGACCAGGGCCAGGAACCCCGCAGGGAGGAGCGGGGAGATCTTTCTTCGGTACGCCGCAATGGAATTCATGGATGGATCTCCTTGAGAACGCCGTTTTTCCAGGTTGCATCGATGATGGTCCTTTTTGCCGTCTGCCAGCCGCCGAAGTCGCTGATGAAGAAAGGATCCCGGATGGTTCCGAAGCGCTGGTTGGCCGGGTTCAGTCTCGCATCGACACTCCGGAATCCGCTCTCGACGAACAGGCGCTGGGCTTCCTCGCTCCAGAGGAAGTCGGCGAATGCCAGGACCAGTTCCCGCTGTTCTTCGGAAATGTGGGGGTCGATGAGGACCAGGGTGTGTTCGCTCAGGATCGTAGAGCGGGGGTAGATGATTTCATGGGTGGAGACGCTGCGGGAGCTGTTCCCTATGGCGTCTTGTTCATAGGTGATCAGGGCGTCGCCGAAACCGTTGTCGAACTGGGTCCTGGCTGCCCTGGCGCTGCCGGCCTGGGCGACCACGTTGCGCCAGATACCGAGCAGCATGGCCTTGCCGTCTTCGGGCGTTGCGCCCGGCTTTCTCACCGCGGCCCCGTATTCGGCGACAATGGCCCAGTTTTCCGCGCCCGAGGTAAGGGGATCCGGGTGGATGATCCGCACTCCCGGCCGCGCCAGGTCGGAATAATCGTGAATCCCCACGGGATTGCCCTTCCGTGTCACGATGACAAAGGGAGTGCGGTTGATGACGCCCCCGTGGGGGAGATTCTTCCACGAATCCGTAGCGATGACCCCTGCCTGACGGAGACGTTGCGCGTCCAGCTCCGTGGACAGGATGGCAAGTTCGGCCGGGACGCCCATAATCAGCTGGTTCGTCACCGTGCCCGAACCGGCGAAGGAGCTGATAAGTTCCACATCCTGACCGGTCTCGGCCTTCCACTTCTTTCGGAACGCCGGGAAGACGCTTTTGGTGATAGTCTGTTCGAGAATACCGAACCCGTAGAGGATAATGGTGCGCGGACGCTCGTTCCTTCCCGCGGGCAGCCATGGCCAGATAGTCCAGAGAACCGCGGCCAGCCCCAGGCAGGCCGCCGCGACCCTTGCCGGCAGTCGGAGCTTTCTTCGAAATATGGGAGAAATCGCCATGATCCGGTTCTCACGAAAGGTGACGAATTAAGGTGCGCCCCCTCTTATCACCGATTGCTTCGCGGCGTGTCAAGGAGAAAAAGTCATGGATTTCGTCGAGGCAGGATACTGGAGAGAGGTTTACCGGAAGATGAAATAAAGTAACAGGAAAGAGGATACTTCCGGGTGGCGCCGGTTCAGGGGTTCGCAGCGCCATTGGGAAGCGCCCCTTTCAGTCGATCTTCTTCATCTTATCTGATATTTCCCTGCAAATATTGCTGACGAAGGTTTTCCGGGAACTTCTCGATTGCGTATCTCAGCATCGTGCGTGGCATGGATCGATAGTGTTTCTTTAGAAAAAACTCCTCTTTGTCTCTGTCCCTCTTGCCGACCTCTCGCAACATCCAGCCAACAGCCTTCTGAATCAAGTCTTCGGAATCGGAGACGAGTATTTCAGCGATCCTGATGGTTTGGTCAAATTCATTATTTTTGATGAAATAGAAAGTTGACATGATCGCAATGCGTCGTTCCCATATGGATTCTGAGTGGGCCAAGGCATGTAATGGCTCGCGAGATCTGTTTTTCAGGTAGGCGCCGACAATGTGCTCGGCAGATGCATCTACAAGATCCCAGTTGTTGATGTACCGTGTATGGCCCAGATATATTCCGTAAATCTCAGCCTGTTCATCCTGGCCGCCTTCCTGGTATTTCCGCTTAAGGATAATAAGGGCCAGAAGGCGTTCTTCATGAACACTCGAGCGAAGCAAGGCCAGGGTGTCAGCCAGAGGCAGATTCCGATATTTTTGAGCAATGCGGCGGGTCGCCGGAACCCGAACACCGATGAACCTGTCGCCTTCGCCGTATTCCCCGGGACCGGTCTTGAAGAAACGTCGTAAAACCATGGCGTCCGAGTCATTGGCTTGTTCACGTAATGCGGTCTGGATAGTTTTCAGCATGAACGGTCATTTCTTTAAGGCGGCAGAGAAAAGAGTGAAAGACAATCTTTGATTTTTCAACGAGCAATATTTTTCGAGAAAGGGTGATTTTAGAATTCCCCCAAGTCCAAGCCTACAGAGCATCCCCAAGTCTACACGTAGTCGTCATTGAATTATTTTGCGCCAGTAAATTATGACACTCGACGCAATATCAAGAACGTTGGCGTTATAGCCGTCTTCAAGTTCAATGACAAGGTGAGGCACTTGGAATGCGTTTCCCTGAAAAGCATTGCCTTGAAACGCGCCATTCTCGAATATTGTGTCTTGAACAGTTTTATGTCTACTAGGATCGACTCGAAAATGTTTTGCCCCATTAGCTATATGAGATACTAGCGCACCATACGGGTAGGATCTAAGCTTAGTTTTCGAGATACCCGAGGTTGATGATAGCCAATCTGGAAGGTGTTCAGCGCAAACAAAGAAATCGAATGCCGCATACTGTGCTTGGATATTTGATTGGTCAGCAGCGCAAAGGCGATTAAAATCAGCTTCAAGTTTTTGCAGTAAATCTAGGGGCGTTCGTAGTGAAAAAAAACCATTAAGTTCGGACATGTTCTCTCCGATTCCAACTATGTTATCGACCGGTTCATGCGCATGAACTGGCGATCTGCTCCGGTAGCCTTAAAGGTGTCGTCGAGTGCCAGAAAGGTGAATTTTCCATCCTTAGAGAGGTTCAGCGCTCCTGAACGTCATCCTGCGTTTGTTTATGGAATCGTTATGGGAATTCACTCCCCATCTCCCAAGCGCACCCTCTCCATCGCCTTCATCAGCGCATCCACGATCTTCACGTAGCCGGTGCAGCGGCACAGGTTGCCAGAAAGTCCCTCCCTGATCCCTTCCCGCGTAAGGTCCCGGCCACCGCGGATCAGCGCCAGGGCGGCCATCTCCATTCCGGGGGTACAGAAGCCGCACTGGACCGCTCCTTCCCCGGCAAAGGCCCGGCGGATCTCGATCCCCTCGCGGCTCAACTCCAGCCCCTCGACGGTGGTGACACTGGTTCCTTCCAGTTGGGCAGCCACCATCAGGCAGGAAAGGCGTGCCTCGCCGTCCACCAGGATGGTGCAGGCCCCGCATTCGCCTGTGCCGCACCCCTCCTTGGTCCCGGTCAGACCCAGGTCCACCCGCAGCAGGTCCACCACCCGCCGGTCGTCCGGGACGTAAATGTCCATCATGTTTCCGTTGAGTTCGAAGGTGAGTTTCACGATATTCCTTTCAGGCAAAAACACAGGCCGGCCGCTAGCCACTGGCCTCTATCGCCTCCAGCGCCCGCGAAGGGGTGAGGGGGGCATGACAAAGGCGGATGCCGCTGGCGTCGGCGAGCGCGTTGGCCACCGCCGGCAGCGGGCCGTTCATGGCAACCTCGCCGATCCCCTTCATGCCGAAGGGTCCGGTGGCCTCGTTGCCGTGATACGGTATGGAGACGATGTCCGGCGTGTCCATGGCGCCGGGGATCAGGTAGGTTGAGAGGTCCTTGCTCAGCGCTTTTCCTTCGCGGGTGACCAGATCTTCGGTCAGGGCATAGCCCAGGCCCTGGCCGACTCCGCCATGTACCTGCTGTTCGAACATGGATGGGTTTACGACCCTGCCGCCGTCGGTGGCGGCCAGGTAATCCATGACCCGGATTACGCCGGTGGCCAGGTCCACCTGGACACGGGCCAGGTGCGCGCCGTAGGCGAAGATTACGTGGGGAAAGCCGATAAAGAACCCCTTTGCGGTATCCGGGACATCCTCGCAGACCGGGGCGACGTACTGGTTGATGCACACCCGGTCCTCCCGGGGCATGAAGGATGCCAGCCGCTCCAGGGGAACCTCCCGGCCGCTGGGGAGATGGATCACCTTTCCGGGAACGAGGCGCAGATCCTTGTCGCTGTCGACGAAGAGGAGGAGCCCGGAGCGGTTGATGACGCGGGCCTTCAGATCCTCGCAGGCCCGGATGAGGGCGTTGCCGTAAGTGAAGGTGGTCCGCCCCGCGGCCGAGGAGCCGGACGGATAGGCGGTGGCGGTGTCCGGCTGGAGGAGGTCCATGGCCGAGGCCTCCTGGCAGAGGATGTGTCCCGCCATCTGCAGGAAGGCGCAGGAGTTGCCCTGGCCCATATCAGAGACGGCGTTGTGCACCGTGAACCTTCCATCTGGTCCCAGCTCCACCTTGGCAATGGCGGAGTCGCGCACCCCGCCGCCGTACCCGGCCGCGTTGAATAGCGCGGCCAGCCCCGCGCCCCGCCTCGTTCCGGGAGGAGCTCCGCGTTTCCATTCCTCCCGCTCCCGCCAGAACGGGTGGTCGCGAAGGAGCTCCAGGCATCCGGTCACGCCGATGGAAGTTACGAGCCGGACCCCGGCGCAGTTGCTGTCGCCATCCGTCAGGGCGTTTTGCAGGCGCAGTCCCATGGGGTCCATGCCCAGCTCTTTTGCCAGCATGTCCATCATGGATTCAAAGGCAAAGGTCACCTGGCACACGCCGAAGGCGCGCATGGCCCCTGCCACCGGGTTGTTGGTGTGGACGCACTTTCCGCGAATAAGGGTGTGGGGGATGCGGTAGGGTCCCCCGGCATGCTCCATGCCCAGCTCCATCACCTCTCCCCCCAGGTGGGCGTAGGCGCCGGTGTCATAGATCAGTTCGCACTCCAGGGCATGTAGCGTCCCGTCCTGTTTCGCCCCCAGCCGGTAGCGCATCCGGCAGGCGTGTCTCCGGTAGCCGGCGGCCAGGTTCTCCTCCCGTTCCCACTGCATCTTCACCGGCCTGCCGTCAGCGTGGAGAGCGGCAAGGGCCAGAAGACACTGTACCGTGGCGCCGTCCTTGCCGCCGAATCCACCCCCCAGGCACGGGCTCGCAATGCGGATCATGTCGAACGGAATGCCCAGGGCATGCCCGATCTCCAGGCGATCGCGGAAGGGGGACTGGGTGGAGACGGTCATGGAGATGGCGCCGTCTTCCTCCAATTGCGCGGTTCCGTTTTCCGTTTCAAGGAAGATATGGGCCTGCACAGGTGTGGAAAATTCCCCTTCCGCAACCGCATCGCACTCCGCGAAGGCGGCCAGGGCGTCTCCCTTGCGGATCTCGGCGGCCATCAGCAGATTGTTATTCCTGTCGGCATGGATGAGGGGCGCGCCGTCCGCCATGGCCTCCCGGGGATCGAAGACCGCGGGAAGCGGCTCGATAACGGCTTTTACCAGGGGGACCGCCACCTTGAGGGCCTCGCGCGTCTCCGCCAGGATCAGGGCCACGGCATCCCCGGTATAGCGCACCACGTCATCGGCCAGCACCGGCGTGTCCCTGTGGATGATACCGTGGCGGTTGGGTCCGGGCACATCCCCGGCGGTCAGTACCTTGAGCACGCCAGGCACGGCCAGGGCGGCCGATACGTCCAGCGACGTCAGCCTGCCGTGGGCCGCGCCGGCACGCGCTACCCCCGCCCATAGCAGGTTGTCAGGGTAGATATCCGCTGAGAAACGCTCCCGGCCGGAGGCCTTCGAGTATGCGTCGCTACGAATTTCCGGTTTTCCGATTTCCAGCCGCCCCCCGTCTCTTGTCATGCGGACCTGCCTCCTTCGCGGATCGATCTGATCTCTTCATTCAACGCCTCGGCGAACTTCTCCATAACCGCCATCTCCTTCAGGGTGACGCGGATCCATCCCGGATAGCGGAAGCCGGTCATGGAGCGGACCATCATGCCACGCTTCATCAGCCGCCGGTACATGAGCATGTCGTTTATGGGAACCTTGATCATCAGGTAGTTGCCTTCGCGGCCCACCGTCTCCAGTCCGAGGGCGTCGCAGGTCGTCATCAGGAAGGCTCGCCCGTCTCTGACCAGGGCGCGGGTGGCCGCGATATGGTCCGCGTCGTCGGCCAGGGCCGCCAGGGCGGCCCGCTGCGCCAGTATGTTCACCGAGTAGGCGATGCTGGTCCGCCGGACCATCTCCACCACCCCGGCCGTACCCGTCAGGTAGCCGGCGCGCAGCCCGGCCAGGGCGTACATCTTGGAGAATGTGCGGAAGGAGATGAGATTGGGGAAGCGATCCATCAGGGCAACGGCATCGGGATACGCTTCGTCCTCCACGAACTCCCTGTAGGCCTCGTCCACCACCACGATCCGCTCCTCTCCAGCCTTCTCCAGGAAATCGGTCAGGAGCCCTTCGTCCCACCAGCCGCCGGTGGGGTTGTTGGGGTTGCAGAGAAAGATGATCTTGGTGCGGCCATCGATGCAGTCCAGCATTCCCTGCGGGTCGAAGGAGTAGTCGCGCAGGGGAACCAGCCTGGCCTGGATTCCGGAGAACTCGGCAACCCATTCATACACGGCAAAGGTCCTGTCCGCGGTGATGATGTTGTCTCCGGGCTCGCAAAAGGCCTTGATTACCGAGGAGATTACTTCGCAGGAGCCGTTTCCCACCAGGATCCTCTCCGGAGAGACTCCCATCCTCCGCCCGAGGGCCTCCCGCAGGTCGAAGGAGTCACCGCTGGGGTAAACAGACGCCGCCTCGGGAGGGAACTCGGCGATGGCGCGGGCCGCGGCAGGGGGCGGTCCCAGGGGGTTTTCGTTGTTGTTGAGCCGATGGAGGAATGGC